>CAYUNA010000745.1:0-2762 GCA_964445895.1 uncultured Saprospiraceae bacterium
AGTCGCTCCGCGCCAACCCAGTCCAATTTATTTTTTTTATGAGAAAACCCTTTTACGTTTTATCCAACGAAAACACAACGCAATATTTTTCTATAGAAAACAATATCAAACCCTAGCCCTCGACTTTAGCCGAGCGGCACACTTTCTTCACTTGCCGCCCGACTAAAGTCGGTGGCTACAATTTATAATATGAACCTAACCGTCGGACTCCTCGGCGGCGGCTCGTGGGGCACTACCGTTGCCTCCCTGACCGCCCGCAATTGCCCCACTACCCTATGGGCACGAAATCAAGCCACTGTTGATGAAATCAATCAATACCACACCAATCAAAAATATTTGCCGAATGCTAAATTGACCGCTTCACTCAAAGCCTCAAACTCTATCGAAGAAACCGTCAAAAACGCAGACGTGATTGTGATGGGTATTCCTGCTCAACATTTTCGCTCGGTATTGCAGACAGCACGACCATTTATTCGTCCGTGGGTACCAATTGTCAGTTTATCGAAAGGTTTAGAAACAGGGACAAAAATGCGCATGACGCAAATCATCGAAGCCGAAATGCCTGGGCATCCCGCAGGTGTATTGACCGGACCAAATTTGGCGAAAGAAATCATGAAAGGGCAAGCTGCCGCGAGCGTTATTGCCATGGTGGATGATACGATTGCCGAAGCATTACGGTCTGTTTTCCAAACGGGTTTGTTTCGTGTCTACACCAACGAAGATGTCGTCGGTTGCGAACTCGGTGGCGCACTCAAAAACATCATGGCTATCGCAACGGGCATGGGCGACGGCGCGATGGCTGGCGATAATACGCGTGCAGCTATCATTACCCGTGGCTTGGCGGAGTTGACGAGATTGGGCGTTGCGATGGGTGGACAACCAGTAACATTTGCAGGCTTGGCGGGCATGGGCGACATGGTGGCGACGTGTACGAGTACCCAAAGTCGGAATCATCGGGTCGGATTTGAATTGGGACAAGGCAAGACTTTAGAGGAAATTATTGCAGGCATGTCAGAAGTTGCAGAAGGCGTAAAATCTGCAAAAGCAGTCATGGAATTAGCGAAGGAATATCAGGTGGAAATGCCAATTGCGACGGAAGTTTACAAGGTTTTGTATGAAGGAAATACGGTACATGACGCTTTTCGGGGATTGATTCGGCGGAAGGTGGGTTCGGAGGCGGAACCAGGCTAAGATTTTAATTATCAAAATCACCAATAATTATGTACTTTTGTGCCCCCAATTCATAAAAAAATATAATCAATGTTAGATACAAATACAAAAGCATTACTGGATAAATTCATCGAACGAGGCTTGCAGGAAGACGCACCCGAAGGTGACCGCACTTCTTTGGCATGTATAGACCCGAAGGCGCGCAACAAAGCCAAATTGTTGGTTAAAGACGTGGGAATTATCGCAGGAATCGAGATTGCTAAATATATTTTTGAAAAAGTAGATGACACCGTTGTTTTTACTCAAAAAATTCAGGATGGTGAGGAAGTTCGCTTTGGGCAGATTGCCTTTGAAATTGAAGCCACTTCGCAGGGCATTTTATTGGGCGAACGATTGGTGTTGAATACCATGCAGCGGATGAGTGGTATTGCGACGTTGGCAAATCACTTTGTTTTTGAAACAGAAGACTTGAATGTCAAAGTGTTAGATACCCGAAAAACGACGCCGCAGATGCGTTTTTTAGAAAAAATAGCAGTCAAAATAGGCGGTTGTCACAACTACCGACACAGCCTGTCCGATTGGTTTATGATTAAAGACAACCACATTGACGCATGTGGCGGCATCACGCAGGCGATTAATCGGGTAGCGGAATATCAAAAAGAAAACAACTTGAATTTAGGTGTTACCGTAGAGGTAAGAAATTTAGTGGAATTGCACGAAGTTTTGAAGGTCGGCAAAGTGACGCGCATCATGCTCGACAATTTTGAGTTGCCTTTATTATACGAAGCAGTAGCAACAGTCAACAAACGTTTTGAAACGGAAGCATCTGGCGGTATCAATATCAATACCGTAAGGAAAGTGGCTAAAACGGGCGTAGATTATATTTCGGTAGGCGCATTGACACACTCTGTGCCGGCGTTTGATTTAAGTCTAAAAATTGTGAAATAGTCTTTGGCTACTATGGTCTATAGACCGAATACTGATAAGCTAAATGGCGTTACGTACCTGCTATTTTTAAAATGAAATTAAATGCGAAATGCTGCGTAAAAGCCATATTTTTTCAAGAAAAAATATGGCTTTTGCTCTGTCTAAAAAAGAATATTTTGGGTGCGTTCGGCTAAAATATTTGGTTCTAAATGATTTCACAGAAGTGATTTTCTTCCTCAGGTCCTACTTACGCGTCGCAGCTATGTTCGAACATATTTTAGTTAATTGAGCTATCAGATGTAATGCTGTTCCATAGCTATCTTCTGTCCGCACGCACCACGGAATTCTTTTTTTTAGACGGAGCAAAAACTGGATTTTTGATAAAAATCCAGTTTTTGCTCCGTCTGGAAGAATATTTCTCGTGGTGCGGACGGACAGGTGATAGCCAAAGAACAAATAATATGACATTTGATATAACTAAAATTTGCACGAACCTACAGATGACGCGCGACGTCTTTTTGAGGGACAGTTTCAAAGTTTGCAATCTGAATTTACATTGACCAAATGAAATCATTTAGAACCAAATATTTTTTTATACAACCTTCACTAATTTTTAAAGGGCTTTCTCATAAAAACTAAAAGGCGCATAGCGACTAAACTATTGG
>CAYUNA010000746.1:0-2762 GCA_964445895.1 uncultured Saprospiraceae bacterium
ATCTGATAGCTCAATTAACTAAAATATGTTCGAACATAGCCGCGACGCGTAAGTAAGACTTGAGAAAGAAAATCACTTCTGTTATTCAAACCAAAGGAAATCATTTAGAACCATTGAATACCCTATGATAGTATACTTTATTGTCAAATCATTTTAACTCCCTGCATACTTCCGTCGTCGCCAAAAATTATACCCCAGCCCAAAAAGCCCCAAAAACAACAACGGAAAAATAATATTAATCAGTTGCCACTTGGTCTTCTCCGCTTTTGCACGCACCGGGTCAAGTAGTCGCAATTTTACTTCCTTACTCCGCGCTGCAATCAAGCCACTGTCATCCAATAAATACTCTACACAATTGACCAAAAAATCTTTGTTAGCAAACTTTCGGCGTTCAAAAACATTATAGCCCAATTCATGTACTTTCTGTTCTTTACGGCTGATAAAAGCATTCCGAGCGACATCACCATCTGCCACGACAATCATTCCTGTTTCTTCACTTTTTGACATCAGAGTTCGTCCCAATTGCGCCCAACCTTGCTTCAACGATTCGGTTGCCCGATTGGCATATAGCGACTGAAACTCTCCTTCTAAAAGCATCGCTACAGGCAGATTTTTCTTATTAAATGAATTGGGGTCTAAACCTCCGGGACGCAATACTTCAAAAGTCAAACGCGTCACATTGGGTTGTGTGCGACTATTGGGCGAGGAATGCAGCAATACCGTTTTTTTAACGTTTTTGACGCGGACAGTCGTGTCCAATGTTGCTGGAAAATCCAAATTTACCGCATCTAAATTTTTCGTAATCGGGTGTGTACTCCCACCAAAAACCATCGGAAAATAAGGCCATTTAAATAGTTCTTGTCGCTTCGTTTTGGGGTCAACTACCAATGGAATTCTCGTCGATTGCAAATCCAAAACCATATCAGGATTGATGCGGACGCCATATTTAAATAACAAATCATCCAGTCCTAAGTTGTTATCATACGGTACATACGCCCCTGTTCGGCGCAGCGAATCCAGCGAAACAACCAATGGATCAAGCAGCCAAATCACCTTTCCGCCATCCATGACATATTGGTCTAACTTGAATTTATCTTGCTCTGAAAATGGTTGTTCTGGTTTTGCCACAATCAGCACCTTCACCGTATCTGCAGGAATAAATGGAGCTTCTGAAATATTGTAAATGCCGACATCAAAATAACCCCGCAGACTCTTGACCAAATCTTGTTTTTCCAATCCATCCAACTCCCCATGTCCCGTCGTAAATGCGATGATGTCCCGCAACCCTTTATCTAATTTCGAAATAGTATTAGCGAAGTTATATTCCAGCGTGGCAATGGAAGTATTCAACTGTTGTTCCTGTCCACCATTTGCATTTTCATCTAATAAATCAACAGCCGCGGAACGTCCCTTGTAACGGATTTTTGCCCACGGATAAATCACTTTTTCTTCACGCCCTTCCACCCCTTGCACCGTTAATAAGGTAGGAACAAGTCCTTCTTTCATCAAGTTTTCTTGTACCATTTTTATCTCGTCACTGCTGGTCAGTCCTTCCAATGGGTTGACAAATTCATACTCTATATAACCTGATTCTGAACGAAAATCTTCCAACAATTCCTGAACAGCCCGCTGCAAACGCTTAAATCCCGCTGGAAATTCTCCTTCCAATAGCACTTGTACATAAACCACGTTGTCCAAATCATTTAAAATATCTTCCGTTGGTTGAGATAAAGTAAACCGCTTTTCTTCGGTCAAATCAAAATGCTCATAAACCGTATTTCCTAAAACATTAAGAAAAAAAGCAATACCGATAACCAACAGTAAATTTAATATAGATTGAGTCTTTTTTGACTTCATTTTCATATCTTCGTAGATTCTTTATTCGTTGAAATATTGACTGGAAATGTTGTTTTTATCTTACCACTTCCGCCGTTCCAAAGCCGTTACGGTCATAGTTACAAACACGCTAATCAAGCTTAAAAAATAAATCACATCCCGCGTATCAACTACTCCCCGACTGATAGAATTATAATGATAATCAATGCCAAACATCTGCACGACATCATCTCCCCGCCCTGAAAAAACAGGAAAGCGACTCATAAAGTAAAAGCCCCAATAAAAGATAAAACACAGGAAAGTCGCCAAAATAAACGATACGATTTGATTGTTGGTCAAAGAGGATGCAAAAAGCCCAATCGCCACAAAACAACCTGCTAAAAAGACCAATCCAATGTATGACCCCATCACTCCTCCAGCATCAATATTTCCTTTCGGCGAACCCAATTCATAAATGGTATAATAGTACAAAATGGTCGGAATAAGCGCAAAAATGACCAGCACCAGATTGGCAAAATACTTTCCCATAATAATTTGCAAATCACTCAGCGGCTTAGTCGCCAATAACTCAATTGTCCCAGTCTGATGCTCTTCAGCAAATGAGCGCATCGTAATCGCGGGTATCAAAAACATAAAAATAATTGGCGCTAAATCAAACAACTGCTGCATCGTCGCATAGTTGTATTCCAGAATGCTCGTATCGGTAAAAACCCACATCATCAACCCCATAATTACCAAAAAAACACCGATAACAATATACCCAATCAGGGAACTAAAAAATGTGTTGATTTCCTTTTTAAAAATGCTTAGCATGTTTGGTTGATTCGTTTAATTAAGTGGTGATTGATTATTTTTAAGTACCAGGACAGAGAATCAACTACTTTCTAATTGACCAGATACAAATGATTCCGGTCATCAAAAATGAG
>CAYUNA010000747.1:0-2746 GCA_964445895.1 uncultured Saprospiraceae bacterium
TTAAATAAAATATAAGTGATGTTTCTTGTAGATTTGATACACCGCTGATTTTTAAACATGCTCTCAACTGATTTAATATACTGTTAATAGTCCAGCAAAAATTGTGTTCATTTTCTAAAACAGATTAATTTTACCTCCTGACTTGAAGCCGTATTTTCATTTTAAAAAAACAATCTTTCTATGCGTTTTTTGTGCAAAACAGTTTTTCTATTTCATTTTTTATTGCTTACCTCCTTTTTCGCAGTCGCTGATACGGGCTACGAAATCAACATTTCTATCGACAATTACGACCAAAAAGAATGCTATCTTGGTTATTTTTTAGGCGATAAGCAGTACCTAAAAGACACGGCGCAAGTGAATGATAAAGGCGTTTTTACTTTTAAGGGAAATGAGGCATTGGATGCTGGTGTTTATTTGATTGTCTTACCGCCTGATAATCAGTTTTTTCAATTGTTGGTGAATGATGGTGAGCAACATTTTTCTATAAAAACAGATTATAAAAGTCTGACTTCCAATGTTGTAGTGGAGAATTCAGAGGACAATCAGTTGTTTTACGGCTATTTAAATTTTTTAGCGAAACAGCGACCAATTGCCGATAATTTACGAAAATCAATTAAAGAAGCAGGGGACGACGCAGCTAAGAAAGCGAAGTTTGAAGAGAAACTAACAAAGATTGATGAGTCTGTTTTTACTTATCAGGATGAGTTGGTTTCGCAACATCCGAAGTCGTTGACGGCGGCAATTATTCAATCGAACAAAGGCGTAACTTTGCCAGAGTTTACCGGGACAGACGAGGAAATTCAGATGAAAAAATGGCAGTTTTCCAAAGCTCATTATTTTGATAATATAGATTTGAATGACCCGAGATTGGTGCGAACGCCGTTCTTATTTCAGCGAGTCAATCATTATATTACAAAGTTGACTGCACAGCATCCCGATTCAATTAGCCAATCAATTGACGTGGTTTTGACTAAAATGCGGGGCGCGCAGGATACCTATAAATATTATCTTGTTCATTTTCTGAATGAATATGCGAAATCAAAAATAGTTGGTTTTGATGCGGTTTATGTCCATCTGGCGTTGAATTATTACAAAAAAGGAAAAGCTCCATGGACAGATGAAGACCAACTCGAAAAAATTATTGAAAATGGGGAAAAATTGAATCCTTTATTGCTGGGAAAAACAGCTCCTAATATCAAAATGCAAACCAAAGAAGGGGAAGAAGTAGAATTGCATAGTTTTCAAGCGGACTATACGGTCTTGTTTTTTTGGGACCCTGATTGTGGACATTGTAAGAAAGCAACGCCCAAATTATTGGAGTTTCACAAGAAATTTAATGGTAAGGGAGTAGAGATTTTTGGTATTTGTACAAAGCTCGTCGAAAAGGATGATGATGGAAAATGGACAACCGAAGGCATGAAGGAATGCTGGGAATATACCGAAGAAAAAGGGACAAATATCTGGCTAAATACCGTTGACCCGTATCATCGTTCGCGCTATAAATCAGTGTATGACATCCGAACGACTCCGCAGATTTATGTGTTGGATAAAGACAAAAAAATACTGTTGAAAAAAGTAGGTGCAGAACAATTATCGGAGGTGATGGAGCAGATATTAAAGGAGAATAAGTCCTAACGGATGTACCCTCTACGCCTTTTCCAAGGTGAATCCAAAGGTACTCCCCAGCTTCTCCGAACTCCGCACATTAATGGTTTGCTTATGCGCTTCCATGATGTGTTTGACGATGGAAAGCCCCAATCCTGAGCCACCTTGCTCGCGTGACCGACTCTTGTCAACGCGATAAAAACGGTCAAAAACATGAGGTAAATGCTTCGACGGAATACCAATTCCATTGTCAGCAACTTCTACTAAAATATATTTATCCATGTCGTAAAAACCAACTTTGGTTACGCCATTTTTATTTCCGTATTTTATGGAATTAGTGACCAGATTCATTAATACTTGTCGAATGTTTTCGCGGTCAGCATTGACTTGAAAATGAGCGTTAGCCCCTGATTTAAAAATTAATTGTACATTACTTTCAGCAGCCTTAATTTCCAAATCTTCAAATACCTCTTTGGTCAATTCATAAATGTCAAAACTATGAACATCGAGCATTAATTTACCCGATTCCAGACGAGAAATCGACTCTAAATCTTCGATAATGGTATTTAATCTATCGACATTTTTTGCGGCACGTTGGAGGTATTTTTTATTGATATTTGGGTCTTCCAAGCCACCATCCAGTAACGTCTCCAGATAACCTTGAATATTGAAAATTGGGGTCTTTAATTCATGTGAAATATCTCCCAAAAATCGTCGTCGATACTCCTGCCAGGTTTTTAGTTTCTTAATTTGTTTATCTTGATTGTCTGCCCATTCTTGCACTTCTTTTTCTACATCTTCGATAATGTCTGTATTGATGTCTACTGCATTGTTTTTTTCTTCCGGTGACAACTTATGACGATGAATCGTTTTGTATATCAATTTGATTTTCCGATAGATATACTTTTTTAGGTAGTAAATAACGATAAAATAGCTGGATAGAAAAGCAATAGCAAAAATGGCAAAAATGACTAAATAACTGGTGTTAATTAGACCGCTTACTTTTAAAATGAGTAGAGCTGCCAGTAAAATTGACGTCGCATAAAGAGACGAAAATGCAGAAATTTGTCGTGGAGTAGGATTCTTAACTATCATCAATTAAAATTCAAATTTATACCCAATTCCTTTGATGGTTTTGATG
>CAYUNA010000748.1:0-2742 GCA_964445895.1 uncultured Saprospiraceae bacterium
AGCCGCTTTAGTCTGGGCCATAGAGTAATAGGCGCACTATGCGGCCTTAAGGCTTTTACTAAAGCACTTTATTTGTTGAGGTAGCATTTTGTGGTAAGCGTTTTTCAGAACGCTTCAGTTCAAATCCTGCGCACTCCCAAATCCCAAATTCAAAAAATCCAAATGAATTTTTTAATTGATATTCAGTTGTCACAGAACCTGTAGGTTCAGGCAGAACTTAATTCTATGCTGCCTGAAAAATACAACGGAATTTTTACCGGCTCTGACCGCCATGCCTCTAAAAATCGTTTCACCTCCTTTAAAAATTTTGTTTTCACTCGTAACGTCAGCTGATTACCACCACGAAGCACTTGCCCTGGTGAAGTGATTAACTTACGACGAATTTTTTTTGAAAAGTGAGGCTTATCTGGTTGTTCAATAACTGCAGCCCATCTAATTAAATTTTGTGACATCAATACGAACAATAAATAAACTTCATTCGCAGACTGTTTAAGGCAAGGTAAGTGCTGAGCATCAAAATTTATCTTAAATTCTTTAATCATATTTTCAACATCTGCTCGTGGACGATACTGCTCAATCACTGACTGATAAGTGTCATTGGTTAAACTACGGTTTGTTGCCACTGCGTGGTAATGATAGCTACCACAGTCTTGTCCGAAGACCTCATCATCGCGCCATTGTTTTTTTATAACTACAGGAAACATGAGTTTTTTATTTTCTTTTTGCGACCACTTGGGTGACCAGTTCCAACGAGCAAGTTTGCACTCTGTCGGCTTTTTTTTCTTACGTTTAAGTTTAAGTAATTCTTTATCTGAATAAACCCAATCTACCCATAAATCACTGTCTGCCTCTGGTTTGTGCTCCTCCCACTTAATAATTCTAGAAGCTGCAAAAGTAAATGTGGCATGATGAGACTCACAACACTTAATTAAGTCTTGTGTTAAAAATGCAGAGTCACCACTTATGTGAGCAACCTTCTCAAAAGGATTATCAATCTTTTCACCTCGTAAAGGAGCTAATACCTGACTTATTAATTGAACGGAATTTCCTTTAGGGTGAGCTGCTGGTAAAAGTTCACCAGCATAACAAATTCCTAATTCATCAAATACTGTGAGTGATGCATAACCATAGACTGATTTATCACGACTGGTCTTCATCCAACCACAGCCTTCCATTTTACTACCGTGCTGTTCATGGTGAGTGCCATCCATTTTAAAATGTGGCTTATCTTCACCTTTATGTGAATGTATTCGCTGAACATGATTCCTGATGGCATAGCCCATTTTAGTCAAAAACTTTTTTAAAGCCTCAATGTGATGAGGTTCAAAGCGCCTTAAAAAATTACCCATGGTTTTAGCTGTTGGTAGTCTACCGCCTAATAAATTTTCAATTAATTCGTCATCATCAAACTCTTCGACATTATCAATTGTATCGTGGCCACTCATTAAGCAAGCTAGTAATAAAAGTCCGAGCTCGTAGTTACCAAAAGATCTATTGCTGCCATTTGTGGGCAAACACTTTCTGAATTCTTCACCTAGTTGATTCGAATCAAAAATATGTAACATAGCATGAAGACCAGCGCGACCTATAAGAGTTGATTTTGTCTCTTCATATTTTGGCGGTGGAATGATTGAGTATTTATTCTTTGATGAATCTTTGTGCATAACTATGTTATAGCTCCCATCCAAAAACTTGGTAAAGTAAATAATATTAACTCACTAAAATCGTGAATCAATATTACAACGATAATCGAGTATTATGCATAAGCACTGCAGCTTGCGTGGTTTTTCGTTGAATTTCTAATTTCTGATCTCAGATGGAGCTTAAGGAAAATGCATATAAGTCTGTTACAGGAGGGCTAGTGAACCTCAGGTCAGTCAACAAGACTTTAAAGGTTCCAGGAAACTAATTAAATAAATTTGGCCAGGTTAGTGACCTGGCCAATTACATTGGGCACGACACCTAATTTGTGAGTTCTGTCTGGGATTTTGCTTTTTTTAATATTCCCAGCCCTGACTTTAAAAATAAACTAGTAATAATGAAGCCTATTATAAGGTCCGGCCAAGAATTATTAAAAAGGAAAACTAGTCCAGCGGCCAATAATACTCCTAAATTTGCAACAATATCATTTCTGGAGCAAATCCATACGGATGCAAAATTGATGTCATCATCTTTATGAGCAGTTAGTAACCATAGGCAGATTGCATTGGCAATGAGTGCCAGTAGCCCTGTGTATGCCATAACTTCAAATTCAGGAACAACTTGATAAAAGAACCTATAAACGGCTCTGGAGAAGACGACTAAACCTAAAAGTAACATTAGGTAAGCTTTAAATTGTGATGCTTTGATTTTATGGGAAAGATTTTTGTTAACCACATATATACTAGTTCCGTAGGCTAAGGCATCACCAAGCATATCTAGGGAATCCCCAATCAGTGCTGTTGAGTTAGATAACCAGCCTAAAAAAAACTCAGCAAAAAACATAACTGAATTGATGGTCAATACAATCCATAGGGCCTTCGCTTGTTTAGACGCAAGTATTTCTATTTCATTATTCTTACCTGAGCAGCAACTATCAGCCATATTCAATTATCCTATATGTTGTTAAAAACTAGTCTGGGTATTAACATCAAATTTAAAGTTTTCAAAAAAAACGACCAACTTTTTTCTTGTACTCAAGGTACTCTTTTCCATATTTTTTTTCAAGCCAAGGCTCTTCAATAAATGGGGCGGCTACATAAC
>CAYUNA010000749.1:0-2734 GCA_964445895.1 uncultured Saprospiraceae bacterium
TATGGTTCTTGAGTGATAAAGCATCAAAAACTTGGTTTACAATGTACCAAAAATAAAATTATGACCACTGACTTGCAAGAATCTCCGACCACTTTTAAATTGGACACCATCGAAGACGCAATTGCGGACATCAAAGCAGGAAAAGTCATCATCGTTGTGGATGACGAAGACCGCGAAAATGAAGGAGATTTTGTCTGCGCTGCCGAAACGATTACGCCAGCTACCATCAACTTTATGGCAACGCATGGACGCGGTCTGATTTGCTCGCCCATTACCCGCGAACGGGCAGAAAAGTTGGGATTGACACCAATGGTTCAACAAAATACAGACATTCATGGAACGGCATTCACGGTCTCCATTGATTATCGTTTGCAAGGTTGCACGACGGGAATTTCTGCTTACGACCGCGCGACGGGCATTAAGGCGTTGACCGACCCTAATACGCAGCCGTCAGATTATGCGCGTCCGGGGCATATTTTTCCACTGATTGCCAAGCCAGGCGGAGTGCTGCGGCGCACTGGACACACGGAAGCAACGATTGATTTGGCGAAGTTGGCAGGCTTTTCACCAGCTGGTGTTTTGGTAGAAATTTTAAATGCAGATGGTACGATGGCGCGCTTACCGCAATTGATTGAAATTGCGAAAAAGCACGATTTAAAAATCATTTCTATCGAAGACTTAGTGTCGTGGAGAATGCAGCGCGAACGATTGGTCAAGCGCGAAACTTCCGTCGAAATTGACACCATGTTTGGCAAATGTGAGCTCATTGCCTTTACAGATATTACAAATAATGCGACCCATTTGGCAGTAAAAATGGGGACTTGGAAAGCCGGCGAGCCCGTTTTGACGCGTGTACATTCCTCTAATTACTCGGGAGAAATTGTGGCAACATTGCTGAAAAGTTCAAGTGGAAAAATGCAAAAAGCCATGAGCATTATTCAAAAGGAAGGAAAAGGCGTTTTGCTAATTTTGTTGCAAAAAGAAGAGGAAAATGCACTGATTAATACCATTAAAAGTATGCAGGCACAACAAGAAAAAGGCTTAGATATTAAACCGTTTCCATTAAGAAATCAAGAGACCTTGCATAAAGAATTGGGCGTTGGGGCACAGATTTTACGGGATTTGGGTATTCAAAACATTAAATTGATTACCAATAATCCTCAATTAAAAGTGCCTGTTTCTGGCTATGGCTTGGAAGTGGTTGAGTATGTAGGGCTTTAATTCAATCAGTAATTTTTAGCCCTCAAATCCTTCTCCGGGGTTGTATCAACAGGTCTTCTGACCGAGCACCCCTGATTATTTTTTTTCAGATGGAGCAAGATTAGATTTTTATTAAAAAATCTAATCTTGCTCCATCTATAACTAGAAAAAGCGTGGTGCGGACGGACTGATGATAGCTAAAGAATTATAGCATTACATTTGGTACACCGCCCATTTAGAATATTTCATCGTTACTAACATTAATTATTCATCAGAAATCGAATAAAGATCCGCTGCCTTCTTCAATTTCCAATGAATGCGACGACGAAATCGTTCTGGCTTCGTGATTTTCACCCCTTCTCCAAACCCTAAAAAGATGCGTTCTATTTCAAAATTATGATGTACTTGAATGCTAAATTTTGCACCACCATTTTCATAGCTTTCCAATAGCTTTTGAGAGTGATGAATCGGTTTGGTTATCACATATGGAGCATTGTGAGCATCCATAATAAATTCGATTTCCGAGATATTGTCTTCTCCCATGACCGTCACGCCATAGGTATTTTTATAATATTCGTCTGCATCAAATTCATCTTTTCGATAATCAATCTTGAGGTCAAATTTTATATCCAAAATCCTGTCTAACGCCAATGTTACAATCGGTCTTTGATGATGTTTTTTACCGACAACAAACCACCGATTGTTGAATTCTTTTAAAATATAAGGATGAAAAATCAACTCCGAAGCCTCCATATTTTTCTCTTTGGCTTTAAACGATTGATAATTTATTTTTAAAACAAGCTTCTTCAATATCGCTTGATATAAGGTGTCTAAATGGTGCAATCCCTTTAAATTCTCGTTTTTATCCAAATGAATGATAGACGGCTGTTTTGTTTTTTCGGTATAAACCCGGTCTTCCAACCGCTGTATGATACCGCCCAATTCTGAAAACAACGAAAAATCTTTAAATTGTTTCAACATCTCCACCGCCTCCGACAGCACGCTCATATCCACATCCGTAATTGGAATATCGGTAATGGAATAATTGGGAATATCATATTTGTAATAACGTTTATCATAGACGACAATCGGGGCATTATAACCCAATTTATCGCTTCGCATCAGCTGAATATCCAACTGTACTGTACGTTTGCTAACATTTGTATCTTTGCCTTCATATTCGTAAAGGGCGTCCGAACATTCGTCAATGAGGTCATTGAGTGTCCATTTTCGGTGATAGTTTTGGAGGCATTTGTCGATGGTTCGGTAGCGGATGAGGGCGTTTTTGTTAAGAGCCATTTCGGATAGTATTTAAGGAAACAGGGCAATAATAACCTGTTCTCTAAATTGATTTTAAAAAAAACAAATGTACGCAAAACTATTGCGTAGTAGGTAATCATCTTTGCATTGTCAAAAGAAAAAGGACGAAAAAGTTCAGTACAGTGTGTAAAACCTTTATCTACTCACTTTTGGGTTTTAGGGGTTGTGTAAAAAGGTCGAAAAACGAATAGGTAGCAGATACCCGATATTTACT
>CAYUNA010000750.1:0-2734 GCA_964445895.1 uncultured Saprospiraceae bacterium
AGGTTCATAAAATATTGGTTATCAGGAGATTAAAATTTAAACATGCTCTAAAATAAAATGGGTTTAGAGATGTTGGTTTCTAAACCCATTTTTATTTGACAAAAGTTACGATTTCTTCTTGTTTGGAAGGAGGATATTGATATTCTTACTAATTTTGTGGTTTATTAATTACTACGCGGCACTTAAGAGGAGTTTGAGGATGAAAAATGATTTTGCAAAAATCATTTTTCATCCTCAAGAACCCCACCCGCGTTGCCGCAGGTAACGCGCATTGTTTTTATTGGAGGTCGAAAATTTGCAATTTTCTCCCTTCTTAAAAACCAAAGAAACTTTCGTTACACAGTACTCAATGTCGTGAAAGTAAGTTTCCTTATATTTTCTCGCTTTTTTAAAACAATAAATAACCTATTTTTAAAATTATTTTTTGTTGGGTCAAGTAAAAAAAATTAACAGTTAGAATATGAGTAAAAGACAATTTTTTCAAAACCTATTATTAATTTTTATAACGCTTACTATTTTTTCCAGTTGCGAAACTGTCAATCCTAATTGGCAAGAAGAAGCATCCAATCCTGATTTTCTTATGCGGTCACAAAAGCAGTTGACGGATGTGATTGTTCACGATATTTTTTCGCCTCCGGTAGCGAGTCGGATTTATGCTTATCCAAATATCGCGGCTTATGAAATTTTACAAAATGGATATTCTGATTTTAAGTCTTTAGAAGGGCAATTAACTGATTTTCAAGGTGTTCCAAAGCCAGAAGCTGGGCAGGAATATTGCTATCCGTTAGCAAGCGCGCGGGCATTTTTGACGATTGGCAAAGCCTTAATCTTTTCAGAACCAAAGATTGAAGCATTCGAAAAAGAGCTGTATGCAGAATTTGAAAAAATCAAAATGCCATCAGCCGTTTATGAACGGTCAATGGCATTTGGAGATACGATGAGTGCTTTTATTTTGGCGTGGGCAGACAAAGACAATTACAAGCAAACGAGGACTTTTCCGAAATACAGCATGACAGACGATGAGTCAAAATGGCAACCGACGCCGCCTGATTACATGGATGGTATCGAGCCACATTGGTCAAAAATTCGTCCGTTTGTTCTAAAATCTGCCGACCAATTTCCACCACCACCGCCAACTGCCTACGATATGACGGATACAACAGGCTTGTTTTTTAAAGAAGCAATGGATGTTTATACGGTATTAAAAGTGGAAGAGAAGGAACGAGAAAATCGCTTAGCAATTGCTAAGTTTTGGGATTGTAATCCGTATGTTTCCACTCATAAAGGACACGTGATGTATGCTACCAAGAAAATCACGCCTGGGGGACATTGGATGGGTATTGCTCGCTTGGCTTCCCGCCAAAAAAGTTCGAATATTATGCAAACCTCTGAAGCCTTAACGTGGACGGCATTGGCTTTGGCGGATGGGTTTATTTCGTGTTGGGATGAAAAATACCGGTCTAAATTAGTACGCCCCGAAACAGTCATCAATCGTTATGTTGATGAGGATTGGAAGCCTGCGTTGCAAACACCACCTTTCCCTGAATATACCAGTGGACATAGCGTTATTTCACGGGCTGCAGCGATGGTCTTGACACATATTTATGGTGATAATTTTGAGTTTAATGACACCGTTGAAGAAGAATATGGATTGCCTTCGCGACAATTTAAATCATTCATAGAAGCTTCCGATGAGGCGGCAGTAAGTCGTTTGTATGGAGGCATTCATTATCGTCCCGCTTGTTTTAATGGAGTGTCACAAGGAGAGAATGTTGGGCGGTACTTGACCGAAACGCTGGAGACAAGGAATTGATGTCCCTTGTCATGCCATCTTGTCATTTCGAGCGAAGCCGAGAAATCTGGATAGAACAGTTTCACCAGATTTCTCGGCTTCGCTCGCAATGACAAGATGGGATAACAAATTTAAAACGCTACTCCCATTCGAATGGCTAAACTTTTATACCAAATTTTCTCTACTGCATCATTTCCCCACCATAGACTCAAATCTCGTTCATTTTGCTGAAAATTATAACCAATGTCCATCTGAAAAGCCATCGCGCTGCGGGTAGCAAATTTTAAACCAATAGCAGGATAAATAAATTTCCCACCTTTCAATTGTTGGGCAGGAGCCCATTCATCACCGTCGCTCAACCATTTGCCTAAAGGAAATCCAAAACCTACATCAACCGCATAATAAGGGGTCAGATTGCCTTTGCCGAGGTTGCCACGAATGTCCAAAAACAAAGGCATCAATGCTTCTTCATATAAATCGACGCCAATGCCACCGCCCACAGCAAGGAAATTTTTAAATTGATGCCCCGCAGTTACTGTCAGTCCGACTGCGTGGCGAATGTCATCGCTGTCCCCTTCCCTGGTTTTAGAACGGCGCGCAGTCAGCGTGTACATTTGTGGGATTAAGTAAAATCCACCTTTTTTCACTGCCTTACCATTAGGTAATTGATGGAATTGCCCCTTGCGCTCTTTGAATTGTACGATGGTACTGGCGGGCACAGAAACTTCCGCGCCGCTATTCAATTGTATATAAATCAGGTTGTTTTCATGGTCTCTTTTAGTGATTTTCCCTTTCAGAATGCTACCACCTGTTAATTGAATATCTTGAGAAGGGGTGATTTTATTTTGAGCCAAAAGAGTGGCCGCAAACAATAAGAAAAAGCCAATTGAAAGTATATTTTTCATTATTTGGATTTTAGATTTTTAAACATGCTTTAGGAAC
>CAYUNA010000751.1:0-2732 GCA_964445895.1 uncultured Saprospiraceae bacterium
AGCAGATACCCTAAAGGTATCCGCTACCCGCGCTTAATTCAACAGCATTGCCCTAACCCCCCAAAAGCGAGGCGGCTTTAGCCGCCGAGCAAAACGTAAAGAAAGTTTTTACAAACTGTAATAATATACTAAAGTAATTTCTTTACGCTTTTAGAAAGGGATTATTAGGGGCAGAGGGAAATTTCAATCCGTATAGCTATTTCTAACATTTTCAATCTTCATTTTATAACAATTCTATTTCTCAAATGGTATAGATGGCTTGTTGTCTAAAAATAAAAATTCAATCAGCTATTTATAATCCATTTGTCCGCAGTAGAACCAATCTATTTTTAAATGAAATCAATAACATTTACAATCTTTTCACTCTTATTGTTTCTATCCATGTCCTTACAAGGGCAAGTATTTGTCAACCTCAATGCAACGGGTGCCAATGATGGCTCATCTTGGGAAAATGCCTTTACAGACCTTGAAGTCGCCATCAATACTTCTGCGGAAGGCGACGAAATCTGGGTCGCAACAGGTACTTACAAACCAGGTGGTGATACGCCAACCGTTGATTCCTATTATCAATTTCCTCACGACTTATCTTTATATGGTGGTTTTGCAGGAACGGAAACGATGCTGACAGAACGCGATTTTGCAGCCAATGTTACGGTATTATCTGGTGACCACAATGGCGATGACGTAACCGATAATTTTACGGACTTTCGTTCTGATAATTCTAAACATGTGATTTGGTTGACCAATGCGATTACAACACTTTCAACTATCGACGGATTTACAATTCGAAATGGAAATACCGAAGGTGCGGATGGTGCAGGGGACGACCGACGAGCTGGCGGAATCTTAACTTACGGAGCACCTTCTATTCGCAATTGTACGTTTACGCAAAATGTCGGCTACTTTGGTGGAGCTTTGTACCCAAGAGCCGCCGGTGCTAATGGAACAGTCATTGAAAACTGCACTTTCGTAACCAATTTTACGACGAATGACGGGGCGTGCATGTACATTACCGCGCCAAGTACTTTTATCACCGATTGTACTTTTAACAACAATACTGCTAGTGACCTTGGAGGCGCAATTTACAATACCGGAGACGATGGAATGATTTTGACCAATTGCAGTTTTACCAGCAATCAGTCTCAATCAGGTCGTGGTGGTGCAGTTTATAATACGACCTCTCCTGCCACGATTATGGACTGTACTTTTATGAACAATACCGCCTCGGGCTCTTCGGGTGGGTCAATTCAGGTACGACACGGAAATGTAGATGTTCCACCTTTTATCACCACAATTTCCAACTGTTCTTTCACGGGTAGTAATGCTACTTTTGGTGGAGCAATTGGCTGTTATGATGACCGTTCTACTGTAAATATCAGCGGCTGTGATTTTATGGAAAATACCTCTGCTAACGTTGGTGGTGCCATTTCAAACGCTTTTGGTTCGACGACCAATATTTCTGATTGCGATTTTAGAAATAACCAAACTGGCGGAAGTGGCGGCGCAGTTTTTAGTCAAAATGATAGTTCTTATGTCAATGTAGTCAACTCTCTTTTTCAAACCAACTTTGCTGAACGAGGTGGCGCAATTGCGATGTCTGGCGATAATGAACCGCTTAGTACAACTCCTTTGGCTCAGTTGACATTAGAAAATTGCCAGTTGCAATTCAATTCTGCGGAAGTACAAGGTGGTGGAATCAATTTGTCTAACACCAATTTGACCATCATCAATTCGCTGTTGGATTTCAATTTCACGGTTTCTACAGAAGGTATCGGCGGTGCGATTTCGCTCAATACTAGTGACTCGATTAGTACAATTTTTAATTTTTTAAACTCAACTTTCGCTAGTAATGATGCGTTTTTAGGCGCAGGCGTCAGCAATTGGAAACCAGATTCAGCAAGTACGTCGATGTTGACCATTCAAAATACTATTTTCGCTAATCCAGGTGGCAATAATTACGAAATCGAAGCGGGCGAACCCACGGTTGTCTCTAATGGAGGGAATTTGAGTAGCGACGGAACACTATCGGACATTTTCACCAATACCAATGATTTGAACGATACTGACCCGTTATTTGTAGATGTTGATGACTTCAATTATCAATTACAAGATGACAGTCCGGCTGTTGACGCAGGTATTCCTGATGGTGCGCCATTGACTGATATTGAGGGCAATCCGCGCGTGGGAGAAGTTGATATGGGAGCTTATGAAAATCAAACCATGTCGAATATTTTTGAGGAAACAGTTTCGTTGGGTAAACTTTCCGTTTTTCCAAATCCTGTTTCTCCAGATTCTAAAATTTTGTTAGAAAGCGAGTGGACTGGGTTGATGCAAATTGAAATCATGAATGCAGATGGCAAGGTAATTTACAGTCGTCAGACGGTGAAGACTTCACAAGATTTGATAACAGCGTTTCCACAAATGGATTTAGCAAAAGGAATCTATTATTTGACAATTTCGAACGAGGCAGCGGTGAGTGCGGTAAGTTTTATGAAGTAGAATGATATAAGTGCATGAGCAATTGAACCCAACAAAAAATTATTTTTGATTATTTGAATTATTTTTTGCAAGTTCAATAGCGATGCTCTGTCCGCTCGCACTACGGATTTTTTTTTCAGAGGCAATCATTTTGTTTTTTAGCAAAAAATCAAAGTGATTGCCTCTAAGGAACGCGAAATAATTACAAACAGGCCAAAAAAAAAGCAAGCCGTATCAAACATATTGATACGACC
>CAYUNA010000752.1:0-2723 GCA_964445895.1 uncultured Saprospiraceae bacterium
GGCTTTAGCCGCCGAGCAAAACGTAAAGAAAGTTTTTACACAAAAAAATAAATAAATAAAAACTTGTCAGAAAAAACAAAACTACATCCACGCAATGCACATCGCAACGCGTACGATTTCAAGCAGTTATGTGCAACGAATGCGGAATTAACGCCTTTCGTTCATGTCAACAAGTACGGGACGGAAACGATTGATTTCTTCAATCCACAGGCCGTAAAAGCGTTAAATCAAGCGTTGTTGCAACATCATTACGACCTTCACTATTGGGCAATTCCCGATAATTATTTGTGTCCACCTGTGCCTGGGCGTGCGGATTACATCCATTATATTGCTGATGTTTTGAAAGAGACGAATCAGGGAAAAATTCCACGTGGAGAAAAGGTCAAATGCCTCGATATTGGCGTGGGGGCAAGTTGCATCTATCCAATTATTGGTGTCAAATCTTATGGCTGGTCATTTGTGGCAACGGATGTGAATCATTTAGCTGTTGAAGCGGCACGTGACATCGTTCGCAAGAATCGGTCCTTAAAAAGTAGGGTCAAAATACGGCAACAACGACGGTCTGACAATATTTTTAAAGGTATTTTTAAAGAAGGAGAACGGTACGATTTGTCAATTTGCAATCCGCCGTTTCATGCATCAAAAGCAGAGGCCGTAAAAGGGACTGCTCGAAAATTGCGCAACCTCGGAAAAGGCAAAAAATCGGAGCAGCCAGTTTTGAATTTTGGCGGTCAAAAATCAGAATTATTTTACAAAGGTGGCGAACGAAAATTTGTACAACTGATGATTGAGGAAAGTAAGGATTTTGCAATGTCGTGCCTGTGGTTTTCTACGTTAATTTCTAAAGAATCAAATTTAAAACCAGTAGAAAAAATGTTGGAGAAAGCCAAAGCGGTAGAAATGAAAGTAATTCCGATGGCACAAGGAAATAAGAAAAGTCGAATTGTTGCATGGACATTTTTATCGGAAAAACAGCAGAAAGTTTGGGCAGGAAGTCGGTTTTATTCTAAATAGACTTTATGGGATAGGAAAATATTTTCACCACAAAATATAAAAGGTGCTAATATCAGTCAATAATATTTTGGTTCTTTGAAAATCCTATGGATTAAGTAATGGAGGTCGTATCAAAAGATTTTCTGACCGAACGCACCCCGAAATATTCTTTTTTAGACGGAGCAAAAGCCGTGTTTTTTTAAAGGAAAAATTATGGCTTTTACTCCGTCTTTAGAATTTAATTTTTCTCTTAACGAGAAAATTGTCTCGTGATACAGCTTTGATAGAGTCTTGAGGGGGCAAAAGCTGTTTTTGCAAAACCACTTTTTTTCCTTCAAACTCCCTTCAGAAAACAGAAATTTTTCGCATTATCAGTTGTACTTAAACTTACCAAATATTGGCTCTCTGCCAAGTAAAAAAAAGCATTTCACTAATAATTACCTACATTTGTTAAGAAAATCCTTCATTCACGTTTCAAATTCCAAATTATGTTAAAAAAAATCACACTACTCAGCTTCTCATTATTTTGGACTATCTCTACTTTTGGACAACGCTATTTAACAGAGACTTTCTCGGAAGTACAAGTGGATACTTCTATTGTTTACGGAACCAACATGAGTCTTTTCTCTCTCCCGATTACTGGCGAGCCTTTCGAGCAAGATTTAGAAATGGACATTTATACACCAGTCGGCGATACAGAAACCAACCGACCAGTTGTTTTATACCTTCATGCAGGTAATTCTCATTCCTAAGCTGAATTAAAACAAAACACTATTTATCATTCTAAAATGACAATCAGTGCATAGATTAGTCCAGGGAGGTATAACAGTAACCAAAGCACCAAGGATATCCAAAATCGTTTGGTCGCGCTTCCTTCATACAATAAAACGCCCAACCAAGGTAACAAAATGGTAATAATGACTAGTAATAGCAAACTGACAGAGTCTTTAATTTTTTTAAAGGCATTTTTAATTTTTTGCTTAAAACTTGTCCGTTCTGCACGTTTCGATTTTCGGAGTGCTTTTCGTTCATCTTTACTGAGCGCTTTGACGGCTTTTTTAGTTTCTGTGGTAGTGCTGATGGTCGTTTCAGCGGTTCGTGCAGCAACAGCTGCGTATGTAGATTGTGGCAAAATCGCCATTGATAAAATAAAAATGAGTAGCTGAATTTGTTTCATTTTTCCATGATTTAAGTTTACAAAAAGATTTAAAGTCAACTTAAAACGGAGCAATTTTATAGATGTTCAGGTCTTTTCAAAAATCAAGGAAAAAGTAAAAAATCTACTCAAACTCTCTGAAAAATGCAAAATAACTTTTTACGTTTTGCTCGGCAACTACTCGACCCGACCAAAGCCGCTTCGCTTTTGGGTTTTCGGAGCGAAATATCAAATCCTAACTAAACACAAAAACAATCAAATACAACAACCCCGCCGTCAGCAAAATAAAGCCAACACTCAACACGATACTCATCACCAAACAAGACTTACCACTCTTCCCCTTCTTCACGCTTTCTGAGGAAATCCATAAACTCAACAACGCAAAAACCAACGGAATTAAGCTAATCAAAATCCCATAAGGAAAGGAAATAATAAATAAAAACAACGATGCCAAACCACCTAAAATCATTGTCCAGGTGATTTGATTCTGCCGCTTTTGGTACTGTGTTTTTGGAAATGTTTCCTTTCGGGGTTTGGTTTTTTTATAAAAAGATGCAAGAAGTGCAACTAACGT
>CAYUNA010000753.1:0-1277 GCA_964445895.1 uncultured Saprospiraceae bacterium
TTGCTAAAATATGGACGACCTTTAACGTCATTTTTGACAGTATCTGTGTTGAGAAATATTCGACCAATTTCTGATTGGATGGCTTGTAAGGACACCTCTGGAATTTTTACTTCTCCTGTATTGATTAGCAATCCAATGAAATTATAAGTCAATTCACTAATTGATATTTTCCCATCCCAATCAGGGCGATGCCGTCTTATAATGTCTTCAATAACTTTACCCGCTATCATCACCTCTTCGTCCTCTGGACTCAAGGGTGGCTCTGGAGTAAAGAAATTGACCGCGAAATACGGACGATTGGGTAAAAAACGTATCTCAAAGTGACGCAATTTCTCTTTTTCAAATACAAAGGCTTCAAAAAGGTAGGTTCCTCTTGTTTTTACCTTTACGTCAAAAAAACGAACATGCGGTTGAGTAAAAGTCCGCTGCTGAAATGGGGTCGCCCCCAATGTTGTAGTGCTCATAGTGTGTATTTTTTTCGTGTACTTTTATAGTGTGTCATTTTGGTCATACATTGCCCAATTTTACTCGCAAAACTTCATTTTTAGCCTTTCCTCCAAAATTATTTTTCAAAAAGTTTCGGTGTGTATTAGTGTATGACCGCTGTCTGTTGACGACCGCAAGGTATTGCGAGAACTCCCTTCCTCTCCTACATTTGTGCTTCTTTTTCATCATAAACTCAACCATATGCACAAGAAAAAACCAGTCTCTGACGATAAAACCATATTCGAGCAAAATGACCAAATTTCGCCCAAAAAACCACTCGGAAAAGAGGCTACTCCCGAAAGTTCAACGGACTCCCCTACCCCACTTTTTGTCGTTCCTAATGATGCTTCTCCAAAAGTTGAAGCTATCACTGAAGATGAACTTCCCGTGAGTCTTTCCGAGGTTTTGCAATGGAAGAAGTCGGGGAATTATGAAGTTTTGGAATACCACATTCGTCGTGGCTCTTTAGAGATGTTACCGACAGAGGATGTAGCACGTTTGATACGTCTTTCGCAAGAACATGCTTTTATGTGTGATGCAGCTCGTCGTTTGTTAGCCGCCTTGCAGCCTTTGTTAGACAAGGAAAAGGAGGTCAGTGCTTATTTGGATTTGGAAAGCAAGTTTAAAGTTGACTTTGCTAAAATCATTGAAGAGGCTGCTATGGCGATGATGAATCCTATGGGTAAAGGGACTATGCCATTTTGGACGCTTTTGCAATCTTGTTTTGATGCTTCTCAATTTTCGGGAATGTCACTACAGCCTTTACAGACCATTTTGGCACATCAGGGATT
>CAYUNA010000753.1:1377-2717 GCA_964445895.1 uncultured Saprospiraceae bacterium
AGGAAAGTGTCGAGGACATCCCGAAAGTTACAAGTGAAGAACAGGAAATTGGTAACAGTGATTTGATTTCTTCGCTACTCAGCCAGCGCATCGCGGAAACGCCGACCGCGCGTGTTCCCGAAGTGGAAGTCCCCGACCCTTCGGAAGAATTGGCAAAGGAAATCACCGAAACACTCGTCATCGAAGAGGAGAAACCAGAGGTAGTTGAACCTGACCCAAAGGAGTATGAGGAAAAACCCGCGCCGATACAATTGGTAAAGCCAGAAGAAGCGAAAAAAGACGCTTCTTCTGATACAGCAACACCAGTTTCAGAGGAATTAAGTGCTGAAGAGTTGGAACGCAAAGCACGCCGCCGCGCCATGACTGCCAAGTGGGGAATCCGGATGTATGACAAAATGCAAGGTCTCATTTCGGTTTTCACTTATGACAAGTTGAATACGCCACAAACTGATTTTACGCGACGCACGGAGCTTATGGAAAAGGTTTATTCGGCAAAATTGGCAGAAAAAGAGCGCGAAGAGTTGAAAAAACTCAATGAACTCTATGAGGCTTTCATAAAAAGGCGCTCCAATTATGCGGAAAAAGTCCACATGAGTGAGGAGATGCGGGCGGATATTCAAGAATTGACGGAAGATTTAATGTCAATCAGTAAAAGAGAAGTCAATCCCGTTTACATCTTGGCCTTGTTGCTGCTCTTACCGGTGATGTCCAATATGATAACTGCTTTTTCTCATAAAATGCAGTACAACACGAAGTTTTAGTTTAGCGAAAAAGCGCAGTATGAAATTTAAAAACTATAAAAACCCGGATGAAAGAGATTTTATCACCGCCAGTGTCATCGGCGACAAAGCAATGGGGAAGAGTTCGTTTTTGTCGCTCTTCGCGAAGCATTACCTGGAAAAAAACGAGGCAGCAGGAAAAGACCGCCGCATCCTCATCCACGACCCTTCGGAAGCCGATGCCTTTCGGAATTTTGAGCAAATTTCCGTGGAGGAATTGATTTATGGCGTAAAATTACCGGTGACGGGTAAGCGGCATTATTGGCGCAAGGGCATTCGTCGTATCACAGATGAAGAGGATGATGAAATGGTTTTGAAAGCCATTAAAGGGCACATGCGCAACGGCTTGGTGATTTTTGATGAAGCGCGTGATTGGATGGGACAAAGTCCTAAAAAATGGCAGCAGGAATTGTTTACCAAACACCGAAATCTGGGTTTAGACTTAATTTTTGTTTTTCACAACTTTATGGACATTCCGATTACGCTGCGACCGCATATATGGATGTACATTTTGTTTAAGACACCCGAAAAACCGGATAGTCCAAAGTGGTTTGCTCGACG
>CAYUNA010000754.1:0-2711 GCA_964445895.1 uncultured Saprospiraceae bacterium
GACACTATTTATCTCCACCTGTTTTTACTAAACTTTCTCAATGGCAAAAAAAAATCAAGTCCTCCGTCCCCACGCTGAAGACCTTTATGCAAAGGAATTAAAAGCACTCGCGAAAATCGATAACAAACCGCGACCTACCAATTGGAAACTCTCTCCGTGGGCGGTCGTCACCTATATATTAGGTGGTACATTGGAGGACGGAACAGAAATCGAAGCTAAATATTTCGGCAATCGCCGCTTGATTGAGGTTGCTGTAGCGACCTTGGCAACTGACCGTGCATTATTATTAGTGGGTATTCCTGGCACGGCAAAAACGTGGGTTTCGGAGCATTTATCGGCAGCAATTTCGGGCACTTCTACCCTACTCGTACAGGGTACAGCAGGCATGAATGAAGATTCCTTACGTTATGGTTGGAATTATGCCAAATTACTTGCAGAAGGTCCTACTGCCGGCGCGATGGTAGCCAGTCCAGTCATGAATGCGATGCAAAATGGGCAGCTGGCGAGGATTGAAGAATTAACACGGATTCCGTCGGATGTGCAAGATACCCTGATTACTATTTTGTCAGAGAAAATATTGCCAGTACCAGAGTTGAGTATGGAAGTACAAGCGCAGCGAGGTTTTAATGTTATTGCCACGGCGAATAATCGAGACAAAGGAGTGAACGAACTGTCAAGTGCCTTGCGCCGTCGTTTTAATACAGTGGTGATGCCTTTGCCAAAGTCTCTGGAGGAAGAGGTTAAAATTGTTAAAACACGAGTAGATAAATTAGGGCAATCGCTCGCATTACCCCCCGAAGCTGCCCCAATTCAGGAGATTCAACGATTGGTGACTATTTTTAGAGAATTGCGGAGTGGAAAAACAGATGATGGACGAACTAAATTAAAATCACCGAGTAGCACCTTGAGTACTGCCGAAGCGATTTCGGTGATTAATAGTGGTCAGGCTTTGGCAACGCATTTTGGAGATGGATTGATAAAAGCAGATGATTTAGCGGCAGGTATTACGGGTGCAATTGTCAAAGACCCTGTACAAGATAAAATCGTTTGGCAAGAATATTTGGAAACGGTGGTGAAGGAACGAAAGGATTGGGAGGATTTGTATCGGGCTTGTAAGGAGATGATTTGAAAATACAAAATGACTTTTTACACAGTGTAGTTAAAACAGCACTAAAATGTTTTAAAAACTAAATTTAAATACAAATAATTTACAAAATTCATCTTTTCTACTTACCTTTGGACTTCAGACTCCAAATAAAAATCAACTCATAAAAAAGAAAACCTATCAATCTTGGCAAAAGTAAAAACAGTATTCGCCTGTACCAATTGTGGGCAAACCTCTCCAAAATGGATGGGCAAATGCAACGGCTGTGGCGAATGGAATACCTATCAGGAAGAAGTCGTTGTAAAAGAAACAGGACGTGAAGTACGTGATAAAGCATGGAAAAGTGGTATGCCGACCAAAAACGCAGCCCCCGTCGCCTTACCCGACATCAAGGCTGGAAATACACGCCGATTAGTGACGCCTGATGATGAATTGAACCGTGTTTTGGGTGGTGGAATCGTGGCAGGCTCATTGGTTTTAATTGGTGGTCAGCCTGGGATTGGAAAGTCTACTTTGCTACTACAATTAGCCTTGGGTGTGGATGCAAAGATTCTTTATGTTTCTGGTGAAGAAAGTGAGGAACAAATAAAAATGCGTGCCGACCGACTCGGCAATCACAAATCTGACTGCTATATTCTGACAGAAACCAACTCTGGAAAAATTCTGAATCATGCCCAAGCGATGATGCCTGATTTGATGATTATTGATTCGATTCAGACCTTGTCCTCTCCACATATTGATTCTACACCGGGGAGTATTTCACAGGTACGGGAGACGGCAGGTGAGTTGCAGCGGTTTGCAAAAGAAACGAATATTCCCGTTTTTATCATTGGTCACATCAACAAAGAAGGATCAATTGCTGGTCCGAAATTATTAGAACATATCGTGGATGCCGTTTTGCAATTCGAGGGCGATAGAAATTACACTTATCGAATTTTACGAACCATAAAAAATCGTTTTGGTTCTACGGATGAACTAGGAATTTATGAAATGCAAGCTGACGGTTTGCGAGAGGTGTCCAACCCCTCAGAATTATTGCTATCACAAACAGAAGAAGACCTAAGTGGTTCGGCAGTGGCGGCAACAATGGAGGGTATGCGTCCGATGTTGATTGAATCACAGGCTTTGGTGAGTACTGCAGTTTATGGTACACCACAGCGTTCGGCGACGGGCTTCGATTTACGGCGATTGAGTATGTTATTAGCTGTATTGGAGAAGCGAGTAGGCTTTCCATTTGCACAAAATGACGTATTTTTAAACATCGCGGGTGGTATTAAAGTAGATGACCCAGCGATTGATTTGGCGATTGTAAGTGCCTTAATTTCTTCGTTGATGGATGTGTCTGTTCCGAATGATGTATGCTTTGCGGGGGAAGTCGGTTTGTCTGGTGAAATTCGGTCAGTAAATCGCATTGACCAACGAATTGCAGAGGCAGATAGACTAGGATTTAAGCGTATTTTTATTTCAAAATATAATATTAAAGGATTAGATAAAACTCGCTATAAATTAGAAATTACGACGATTGGGAAAGTTGAAGAATTGTATAAAATTTTGTTTGAAGCGTAGTTTAAGGAACGCGAAATAAATAAATTGACTTATCAGGAGG
>CAYUNA010000755.1:0-2707 GCA_964445895.1 uncultured Saprospiraceae bacterium
TGAGGATGAAAAATGATTTTTGCAAAATCATTTTTCATCCTCAAACTCCTCTGGTGTAAGGGAGCAAAACGGTTTGCAAAAACCGTATTGCTCCCTTAAACTCCCTTTGTAAAAAATCAAATCAAGCATTCTTCCCTACACAATTCAAATCTTCAAACGCTTGCTTTAGTCGTTCTACGAAAGATAGTTCAGCTACCCGCAACCATTTTCGTGGGTCATAATTTTTCTTATTGGGCACATCGTCTCCATCAGGATTACCAATTTGCGACTGCAAGTACCCTTTTTTATCTTCATAATAACCCCGAACACCATTCCAAAATGCCCATTGCATATCCGTATCAATATTCATTTTGACCGCACCATATTCAATGGCTTCGCGAATTTCCTCACGACTCGAACCCGAACCACCGTGAAAAACAAAGTTAATTGGTGTATCGCCTTTCAAGCCAAATTTTTCTTTCACATGGTCTTGTGAATTTTTCAAAATAATTGGCTTCAATTCCACATTTCCAGGCTTGTAGACACCATGTACATTACCAAATGCCGCTGCAACGGTAAAACGTTCACTGACAGCACTTAATTTTTCGTATGCATACGCCACTTCATCTGGCTGTGTGTACAAGCGCGAACTGTCGATATCCGTGTTGTCCACGCCATCTTCTTCGCCACCAGTTACACCCAATTCAATTTCTAAAGTCATCCCCAATGGCGCCATTCTTTTTAAATAGTTGACACAGATTTCGATATTTTCTTCAATCGGTTCTTCCGACAAATCTATCATGTGAGAACTATATAAGGGATAGCCGTTGGCTTTATGAAATGCTTCGCCTGCAGCAATCATTCCATCCATCCAGGGCAACAATTTTTTAGCACAGTGGTCAGTATGCAAAATCACAGGCACACCATATTGTTTTGCCATAAAATGCACATGCGTCGCACCTGCAACAGCACCAGCAATTGATGCTTTTTGCCCTTCGTTAGATAAGCCTTTTCCAGCATTAAAAGCTGCGCCACCATTAGAAAATTGAATAATCACAGGAGAATTCAAGTCACGTGCCGTTTCCAAAACTGCATTTATTGAACTCGTACCAATTACATTAACTGCTGGTAATGCGAAGTTGTTATCATTCGCATAATTCAGTAATTCTGTTACCTCGTCGCCGTGTAATACACCTGCGCGAAAGCGTCCCTTTGTTGAAGTTGACATATTGTTTTGTTGATTTGGTTGACTGAATTTATTGGCTATTTTATCAATAAAATAAACCAATAAATACCATCAATTAATTTCTAAATAATCCCTTTTTCTGCCAAATATCGTTCTGCATCTAATGCAGCCATGCAGCCCGTACCCGCAGCCGTTACAGCTTGTCGATAAACATGGTCTTGTGCATCACCGCTGGCAAAAACACCCTCAACATTGGTTTTACTGGAATCAGGTTTGGTAATCAAATACCCTGAATCTTCCATGTCCAGCCAATTGTTGAAAATGCCTGTATTTGGCTTATGACCGATTGCAACGAAAAAGCCTTTTGCTGGAATTTCGCTTACCTCGCCCGTTTTATTATTTTTCACTTTCGCACCAGTAACCTCTTCTTCACCCAAAATCTCAACAGTTTCAGTGTTCCAGTGAATTTCGATATTTTCGGTATCCATCACGCGTTGCTGCATGATTTTGGAAGCCCGCATTTCATCTCGACGGACGAGCATATGGACTTTCGGACTCAATTTTGACAAATAAGTTGCCTCCTCAGCAGCAGTGTCCCCTGCACCGACGATAATCAATTCTTGACCTCTAAAAAAGAAGCCATCACATACCGCACAAGCTGAAACACCTTTGTTCATCAATTTTTGTTCTGAAGGCAAACCCAGCCATTTGGCACTTGCGCCTGTTGAAATCACAACAGTATGAGCGTGAACCTCATTGCCATCACTTGTCCATAATTTATGAACTGGTCCAGAAAAATCTACTTTATCAATTTTTGTTCCGTAGTGAATCACCGTTCCAAATCGTTCCGCTTGTTTTTTGAAATCTTCCATCATTTGTGGTCCCATTACACCATCGGCATAACCTGGATAATTCTCTACATCTGTCGTAATCATCAATTGACCACCTGGCTCCTCACCTGTATACAATACTGGAGAAAGATTTGCTCGCGCTGCATAAATTGCCGCCGTGTAACCTGCTGGGCCAGACCCAATTATCACACAATTGTGAATATCTGTTGTTCCGTTATTTGCCATTTTACTTGAAATTAGAATTTATTTTAATGACGAGTGATAAATTATTAAATGAAGAATAGCTAACTATGATTCAGCATTCTTTTTATCATTAAAACATTTTTTTATAAATTGGTTTTGCAAAATTCGTGCAAAAATAATATTTCATCACTTGAAATTCAAACGTGCATCGAATTTTCCAATAGGTAACGTTAGGA
The DNA here is from genome assembly GCA_964445895.1 of uncultured Saprospiraceae bacterium. GTDB lineage: Bacteria > Bacteroidota > Bacteroidia > Chitinophagales > Saprospiraceae > CAYUNA01. The sequence goes on from CAYUNA010000755.1 coordinate 2,436, forward strand.
AGGGTAGGTTAGTTGAGATTCTACCTTTTTTATATAAAAAAAGGTAAATGATTTTTTTGAAAAATTCAGCTTTCACTCCGTCTAAAAAAATAAAATCGTGGTGTGAGTGGATAGAAAAACTGAATTGGATTTAGCCCAATAACCAATATATGTAAAGTACATAAACGAAAAAAGCCGAGCTTTTCAACTCGGCTTTAATTAACTGATTATCAGCTATTTGTACCCCCGGGGGGAATCGAACCCCCACTCCCGAAGGAACTGGATTTTGAATC
>CAYUNA010000756.1:0-2695 GCA_964445895.1 uncultured Saprospiraceae bacterium
TGTCTGCGGCAACGCGAGTGGAGTTATTTATGGATAAAACTCCCTTTGAGAAAATTCAAATAAATTTTTGTTACACTATAGTGAAGTAAGTGTAAGCAAGTTTTTACGAAATTAATTATTCACAACTGGCAGCGCTGTATATCCCTTATAAACTACATCCTCCTCAAAAACCACTTCCGTAAAATCTTTGACTACATTATACAAGGTATCTCGTTCGATTGGTTGCCGACCAACTGCTTTTATCAATTTCACCAACTCTTTGGTACTCATTGCCGGGTTTTGTTCTTCCGACCCTGCCATCGAGTAAATTTTGGTTGTATCGTCAATCGTCCCATCAATATCATCGACACCGAAGGCAAGCGACAATTGCGCCGTTTCGCGACTAATCATTGGCCAGTAAGCCTTTATATGTTCAAAATTATCCATATAAATTCGCCCAATCGCATAATTTCGCAAATCTTCCAGCACGTTCGTTTCGGGAACATTCGACATTTGGTTGTCCTTATTCCTAAATTTTAGTGGAATAAAAGTCTGAAAACCGCCTGTTTTATCTTGCAATTTTCGCAATTCATTCATGTGATGAATTCGATGTTTGTATTCCTCAATATGCCCGTACAACATCGTCGCATTTGACCGCATGCCCAATTTGTGCCACTCTTCGTGAACCTGTAACCACTGTTCGCCTGTACATTTATCTTTTGCTATTTTATCGCGTACTTCTGGATGAAAAATTTCTGCACCTCCACCTGGCATCGAATCCAATCCCGCTTCTTTCATCAACTTCATCCCTGTCGCATAATCAATTTTTGCTTTCTTAAAAATGTAATGATATTCCACTGGTGTCAACGCTTTGACGTGCAAATCCGGACGATGCTTTTTGATACTCGAAAACAGTTCAGAATAGAATTTGACATCATACTGCGGCATCACTCCACCAACAATATGAATCTCCGTAACTGGCTGATTGTCATACTCTTTGACCATTTTCATCATATCATCCATCGTATATTCCCAACCAGCATCTCGCTTTTTAATCATGCGAGAATAAGAGCAAAATTTACAATCATATACGCAGACATTCGTCGGTTCCATGTGAAAGTTCCGATTGAAATACGTTTTGCTTCCGTGCTTTTTTTCTCGAATAAAATTAGCGAGTGCGCCAACGTAGCCCAATTCCCCTTTTTCATATAAATACAGACCTTCCTCTTCAGAAATTCGCGTTCCAGCAAAGACTTTCTCAGCAATTTTGCGCAGTTTTGCATCCAGATTTTTATCTGCAATTAAGACTTCTATATTTCGATTGGCTACCATAACTTAAATTTAGTTCAGAATTCAGAAGTTTATGGTTAGTAATTCCGCTAAACGAACCATGAACTTTCGAACTCTTAACAACGATTTCAACTTTCAGTTTTTATTGAAAGTAAAAAAAGTTGCTAATTTTGAAATATTTCACATTTTAGGGAATTTGTAATAAATAAGGTACCCATTATGACGAAGTAATTTTTTCATTTAAGGAATTTAAAAAATGCGAGCATAACTGGTTATTTGAGCCTTTTTTAAGTTTCTTAAATGGAAAAAGGATGAGTCAGAGTGGGTAGATTATTTATTACAAACTCCCTTACAACTGCAAAAATAACAGATGCTTTCGATTTGTATTCCTATTTACAATTTTGATGTGCAAATTTTAGTCAACAATTTGCATCAACAAGGTGTAGTCGCGCAAATCGACTTCGAAATCGTTTGTTTTGATGATGGTTCAAAAGAAAATTTTAAAAATTTAAATAAAAATATCCAAAATCTGCCGTTTGTCAATTATATAGAATTGCCTAAAAACCTCGGTCGGTCCAAAATTAGAAATGAATTGGGCAAGGCAGCGAAGTACCCGTATTTGATTTTTATGGATTGTGATTCGGCAACGATTGATGATTTTTATATTGAAAATTATGTCTTTGCCTTAGAAAATTTAAATCAGCAAGAAATTCGCAAAAATTCCAGGATTAAACTTCCTTTGGTTCAAAACAACTTATTATATGGTGGACGAGTTTATAAAAAAAATCCACCTACTAACCCACACTTTTTTTTCCATTGGAAATATGGCACACAACGCGAACAAATATCTCCAAATATTCGCCAACAAAATGAGCATCACGCTTTTATGACCAATAATTTTTTGATTCCAAAAAAGTTATTTTTAGACATTCAATTCGATGAATCTTTGACGCAGTATGGACACGAAGACACGTTATTTGGTTTAGAACTAAAACAACGCAACATTCCTATTTTGCACTTAGATAACCCACTGATACACATTGGATTAGAAACAACAGAAGTATTTTTAATGAAAACAAAAATGGGCATTCAAAACCTCCATTTTTTAAATCAAAAAACCAATTTGATTCAATCTAAATTATTGAATATGTTTCGCCGTTTTCAGCAGTTGAAAATAACTTGGTTGTTAACATTATTTTATACCATTTTCGAAAAACGATTAGTCGTTAATTTTCACTCTAAAAATCCTAATATGCGGCTGTTTGACCTATACAAATTAGGTTATTTAGCAAAATATAACTCCTCCCAATCGTAAACAGCCGGCAAAGTTTGACCATAAATCGAAAAAATTCCTTTCCTTTGCATTCTTGTTTAATTTTTTGCTTCTTCATAAGGAACGCGAAGTAAATAACTTAACATTCTTGAG
>CAYUNA010000757.1:0-2694 GCA_964445895.1 uncultured Saprospiraceae bacterium
CTAAATTCGTTCCTCCAAAAAATCCAGTACCTCTTCAATATACTTTCTATCATTCGACAGACGTGGCACTTTATTCTGACCACCAAACTTCCCCTTTGAGCGCAGCCACTCGTGGAACGTCCCCGCAGGTACAGGGTGCATTCGCAATTGTTCTAAAGCCATACTTTTATAGCGTTTGGCTTCGTAGTCAGAGTTTATTTTTTGTAAATTTTTGTCTAATAATTCATTAAATTGTCTCAGATTTCGCGGCTGTTTTTCAAACTCAATCAACCACTCATGACCGCCTTTGTCACCTTCCTTAAAATAAATAGGTGCAACCATGTATTCGCTTACCATCGCGTTAGTCTCGGTGCAAGTTTGAGCAATCGCGGTATCGGTATTGGCTAAAATAACTTCCTCTCCAAAAGCATTGACAAATTGAGTCATCCGCCCTTTTATCTTAATTCGGAATGGATATTTAGTTGTAAATTCAACCGTATCGCCAGGAGTATATCGCCACAAACCTGCATTTGTAGTAATAACCATTGCATAGACTTTACCCAATTCAACGGCTTCTAAAGGCACTGCAACAGGGTTGTCTTTGCCCCATTCTGACTGTGGCAAAAATTCATAATAGACCCCATTATCCAATAATAAGAGCATGCCTTCTCCATCCAAACGGTCTTGAACCGCAAAAAATCCCTCAGAGGCATTATAAATTTCTTGATACTCTACCTGATTGCCTGGCAGCATTTTTTCAAACTGTTTACGGTGCGGCCCAAAACTCACCCCTCCATGAATGTACACTTGCAAATCTGGCCAAACTTCCAGCATATTACTAGCTCCTGTAATTTCCAAAATACGACGAAACAACACCAGCGTCCATGTTGGAACACCACCAATCATTACCATTTCTTTTTCCTTAGCGGTAATCTGCGCAATTTTTTCAATTTTTTCTTCAAAATTAGGCAGCAAAGCCGTCTCAAAATCTGGCGTAAAAAACGGACGCGCTACCATCGGCATTTGCTCAATCATAATAGCAGACACATCACCAATTATTGTATCTGGATAGGCTTCAAAACGACTTAAACTCCCGCCCATCAAAAGACTTTTACACTCAAATTGGCGCGCATCTTCACGCTGATTGTAAAAAAAAGTCATCGAATCCCAAGTACCTTTGATATGGCATTCTTTAAGATTTTCGGGACTTACTGGAATAAACTTGCTGCGCCCACTGGTTGTCCCTGAAGATTTAGAAAAATATTTGACTCGTCCCTGCCACAACACATTCTCTTCACCACGCATCATCCGGTCGATATAAGGTTGAAGTGATTCGTAATTTTGAATCGGGACAGCCGCAGCAAAATCTTTGGGCGTTTTGATATTTTTAAAATCATGCTTTTTGCCCCATTCTGTTCCTGTTGCCGATTCGAGAATATTGTTTAAAACCTCTTGCTGCTGGACTGTTGGGTGCTGCATGTACTCCCGAATATGTTTGATTCTATACTTGTAAATTTCCCGAAAAACTTTATTGACCCATTTTTTCATGCAGGCTGTACTATAATTTTAGTGAGTGAAAAGGGCTACTTTCAAGGGACTAAATTAGCGAAAAATTTATCTCGAACAAATATTAAGAAGTTTTTCTTTTTAAAATACAATAGATAGGGAAATCTCTTGGCGGTCTTGCGGCAGAAATGATAAAATAATGTGAGAAAAAAACAATGAAATAATAACAATTATACAATAAAATTGACAACCAATAAACGGGCTACGGATTCTCCAGTATTTTCAAAAGAATGCACTTGCTGAGGATCAAAATAAACGCTATCGCCTGTTTCTAATTCATAAGTTTCACCGCTGATTTTGTAAAGAATTTCACCTCCTAAAATGTATTGAAAAGTAAAACCTTTGATGGATTGGTCACTACTTTTACCCGCAGGCTTTACCTCTAAAACACTGGTTTTCACTAAACTTTCTGGTACATTTTTATCAATAATCGGGTAACGCAGCAAAGATGCAGAAAGACTTTCTTCAGAGCTTTCAAGGTCTCCTGCTTTTTTGACAACGACTCGCCCTAATGAGCTACGATCAATATCTCCAAAAAAGGCATTTAAGCCTGTTTCCAAACCTTTAATGATGGCGATTAAAACGGGCAAAGAAGGTACCGTTCTGCTATTTTCAATTCTAGAAATAAGCCCCTTACTGACTCCTGCGCGTGATGCAACAGTTTGGACAGTAAGTCCCTTTTCCTTCCTTATTTTTCTTAGTTTCTGTCCTATCTCAGTTAGTATGTACTCATTCATGATGCAGGTGTTTTTCGTTTGTTCGATAGCAAAATTATAAATTACTAACAATTATTTACGGTCTAGTTCAATATTTTTGCTTTCATTGTAAACAATGTTGTACTTAAATCAACTGTACATTTTGTTAGGTGAAAAAATGACCGTTTTTTGTTTTTTCTCAAAAAAAGTAATTAGAATTTTATTAGAAGAAAAAGGTTTTTCTTTTAATAAAAAGTTACTTAACAAAATGTTTTCATTTTCAAAATTAAATATTTTCATCTTTCCGTTCTTTCTATTATCTTTGTTTTTAGAAAAGAAGTAGAAAAACGCACTTAGGAACGCGAATTAAATAAACTTCGGTTCTTGAGTTCGCGTTCCTTAAGTGCTTGGACAGAAATAAGTTATACTTTTGACCGAGCAGATTTTTGTGATT
>CAYUNA010000758.1:0-2692 GCA_964445895.1 uncultured Saprospiraceae bacterium
TAATTGCTAATTGCGTATATCTACTTTGACGCCTTCGCGCAGGTTAATTTGTCCACTCAAAACCACTTGCTCGCCTACTTTCAAACCAGCCAACACTTCTACTCTATCCGAACTATAGGCGCCGATTTCCAACTTTCGTAAAGTGGCGGTGCTATCTTTGACGACATAAATTTCGGGGCTTTGAATGCTGCCGATTATCGCTTTTCGTGGAATCATCAACGCCGTTTTTTCTCCTTCCAAAAATTCGACCGTGGCGTACATGCCCGTTCGTAATTCTTTCCCTTTTCTATCAGTAATAGAAATTTCCACTTGATATTTTCCTCCAAAATCTCCCTTGGCAGACACCAAACTTACCACACCAGGAAAAGTCATTTTTGGGAAAACATCTATTTTTAAATTTACTTTTTGTCCCTCTCTTAATCGAACGACGACCTCTTCTGACACCCGCGCCAACATCTTCAACTCAGTCGTTGAAATAATCTCCGCTACCTTTGCACCACCACCAACTAACATGCCTTCTTCTGTAAAAATTTCTGAAATCTCTCCTGTTACTGGAGCTTTTAAACTGGTATTTTTTATAGCTTCTGTTATCGTCGTTATCGCGTCTTCCGCAGTGGCAATACCCAAATCTACCTGTTCCAATTGCCGCACGGTGGCAGCATTTCCTTCTACCAAGTTAGCTACTCGCTGCCGGTCTAATTGCAATTTATCCAAATTTGCCTTTGCCAATTGTAACTTACTTTGCAAAGTCGCATCCTCCACTTTTGCGATGACTTCGCCTTTTTGTACTTTCTGTCCTTTCCGCTTGTATAGTTTCGTTACTTTTCCAATGGCATCCGCTAACAAATACGCCATTTTACCAGGCATTAATTTCCCATAAACGCCTACGCCTTCCTCCAATCCTGCCTCCCCCGCCGTAGTTACTTCTACTGGAAAAATGTCGTTGATTTGCGCAGCCAACCTCGCGGTTTCACTCATTTTCGCTTTGTTGGCATTTAGTTTTGACCAGACAAACCAACACAGTGCAAAAATCACCAAGAGCGCAAAAAGCGACTTGACAAACTTCCATGAGACATCTCTTTTTCTTAGTTTTTCCATGAGAAAATGTGTTTGAGTGTTGAGGTGCTAAAGTATTCACTCAACCCAAAAGTCTCGTAAATACTTTAACACACTAACACATTCCATATTATTGCATCAACGTTTTTAATTGACCCTGCGCTTTCAACAATTTCAAAACCACTTGCTGAAAATCAAACAACTGCACGCTATATTCTATTTTTGCTGTCCGCAAATCTGCTTCGGCATTGAGTAATTCGAGTAGTGAACTTGTACTTTCTTTGTATTGTAAAAGAACTTGGTCGTATAAATTCTCCAATAAATCAACCTGTTCTTCTTTCAACTGCAGCACTTTTTTTTGTGTTTCCAAATCAGCCATATTGCGCTTGAATTCAAATTCCATTAATTGTTCTGCACCTGCATAATCATTCTGAATTTTTTGAATTTTTACGGCGTTTTGTTGAGCCTTCGCGTCACGTTTTCCACCATCAAAAATAGGCGCTTCGACTGCTACCCCGAGATAGGCATTGGTATTCCAGGGTTCATTTTGAAAAGGGTTAAAATCATTATTTTGATATTGAAATCCTAAATAACCAAATGCGCTTACCTTTGGAAACCGACTCAATTTCGTTATTTTTTGTTGCTGTTCTTCCACTTTTTTTTGCTTATCCAAAAGTTTAAAAACAGTAAAGTTATCTTTATTGGGGGCGATGGTATCGACAGCTTCGGGTTTTGGTAAAATGATTGCCTCTAACTCAATTTCCGTGTTCAAGTCCATGCCCATCAATAATTTCAACGCCATTTTTTGGGTTAAAATCCCTCCTTCCAATTGGAGCTTTTTGGATTCCAATTCGGTTATTTTAATGCGAACGCCCTCCACATCTGATTTTTTGATAAAATCATTTTCTTGTTGCAATTTTAAGATTTTGACCAAACCATCCAGTCGTTCAAAATTTAGATCAATCGCTTGGCGTAATTCCTGATTTTTTAAAATGCCATAATACTGTTCAGCTACATCAAAAATAATTTCTTCCTCTGCCCGATTTAATAACAATTGAAATAATTCCTGACTCGTTTCCGCCAATTCAAGACCAGCAAAAATTGCGGGGCTAAAGATTTGTTGTTCGACCATTACCCCCGTCATCAACGAATTGTCGCGACCAATTTTTGCAGCTACTGTTTGGTCATTGATTGTTCCAAAGTTCCCATTTAAAAACTGTTCGCGTAAGCTAAACGCGTATTGGTAATTTAAATCAGCGTTAATCTGAGGTTTGCCTGCACTCTTTTTTTCTCGTAAGACCAATTCGTTGTTTTCAATATCCAGCTTTGCCTGCTTGGTTTTATGACTATTTTCGATAGCATATTTTAAACAATCAGACAGTGACATTTTTTGCTGCGCAACCATTGGCAACGCAGAAATTAAGCAAAAGAATAGACAGATTTTTATTTTTGAAACCATCAAACGGTATTACATTTTTAAATTTGGACGCAAAAGTCACCAATTTTGTTTAAAAATAAAGGATAAATCTCAACTTGTTTTGATAAAGGAACGCGAATTAAATAAACTTCGGTTCTTGAACCAGCAGATTTTGGTTTCATTTTGTGCTTTGAAAGTCTGATTTATGTTGATATAATG
>CAYUNA010000759.1:0-2692 GCA_964445895.1 uncultured Saprospiraceae bacterium
TAGAAAGGAGATAATCTATTTCACGGAATTTTTCAAAGAACCAAAAATTTTAAAATCGACTTACTTGAATTTTGCATCATAAAAAACAACATGACTTTTCAAGATAATTAAGGTCAAACAAACAAGTAAATTTTTTTCAATTATGACAAACAACTCATCAAACGGAAATAATCCAAAATCATCAATTTCTCCTTGGATATTCGCAGTAGGCGCAATCCTGCTTTTGGTTATCGGTTTTTTGACCTATTCCAATGTGGGCAAAAGTTCAGAAATCGACAATAAAGTGGCAGCGTTACAAGAAACGGAGAATTTGAGAATGGAATTAGAAACTGAATTCAATCAAGCTATCGCCGATTTGGAAGATATGCGTACTTCTAACGAAGAATTAAATACGCTTATTGAAGACCAAAAAACGGAATTAGAAGAACAACGTACCAAAATTTCAGGTTTAATTAGTAGCAAAAACAAGCTAAAATCCGTTCGTACGGAATTGGATAAAATGAAGACGCTGGCTGCTGAATATGTTGCTCAAGTTGAGAGCTTACAAGCTGAAAATCAAACACTTACCGAAACTAATACACAATTGGGTATCGAGAAGACGGAGTTGACCAATAACTTGCAGACGCAAGTTATGGAGAATACGCAGTTGAACGAAGCAAAAGCAATGTTGACTAGTGAGAAAACAGCACTTTCGGCGACAAACGAAAAATTGAATGCGACGGTTAACTTAGCTTCTGTAGTCAAAGTTCAGAGCTTTCAAATTGATGGCTTCAAATCAAAAGGCAATGGTAAAAAAGCGAAAAAGAAATCTGCGGATGCCATTGATGATTTGCAAGTTTGCTTTCAAACTACTGCCAATGACGTCACTAAGGCAGGTGAAATCACCTATTATATTCGTGTCATTACACCAACTGGCGAAACATTAGCCAATCAAGATAAAGGCTCCGGCGTAACCAAGAATTTGAAAACAGGGGAAGAGATTCCTTTTACCAAATCTGTGGTTAAAGGGTACAACAATCAGCCATCTCAAATGTGTATGAACTGGCAACCGAGTAAGGAATTGGCAAGTGGTCAGTACCAAGTGGAGGTTTACAATAAAGGACATCTTGCAGGTAAAAGCAGCTTTGAACTAAAATAATAGCATTTTATTTATCCATAAAAACGCCGAGTTTCTCACAGTGAGAGCTCGGCTTTTTTCTTTTTACTAATAAAGCAGATTAGGGAATTTGAGGGATAAAAATGGTTTTGCAAAAAACGTTTTTATCCCTCAAGTCCTTTAAAGTAGAGCACTAGATTTGATGCACCACTGATAATCGTATGCTGTCTAAAGCAACTTCAACAAACTCTCTTCAATCTGCTCTGCACCCCGCAAATTCATTGCTGCAATATTACCATCTCTATCAATCATAAACGTACGTGGAATACTGCTTACTTGATATTGTTTAGCTTGTGGGCATTCCCACTTTTGCAAGTTACTTACATGGTAATCCCATTCCAAATTATCCTTAGCAATCGCGTCAACCCAACGTTTTTTCTGACCCTCTAATGCTTTGCTGATTTGCGCTTGGTCGCCATTATAACGAGCTTTTGACCGAGTATCCAAACCATCCAAAGATACGCTGAATACGGTAAACCCTTTTTCTTTATATTTTTTATAAATGTTTACTACGTTCGGATTTTCGCGGCGACAAGGTCCACACCAACTTGCCCAAAAGTCCAATAAAACGACTTTTCCTTTCAAGTCAGCTAAAGCATAGTTTTTACCATTCGGGTCTGGCAAGTCAATATTTGGAGCTGGCTGACGTTGACCTTCTTCCACAAATTGAAAAGATTTTCCTCCTGCGTTGACTTTATTCAACGAACCGATAAACTTATCGTAATCTGCCAAATAAGGTGAGCCATCCATCTGCTCTTTCAATCGGTTTTTAACCACCAAGTGTGTTGCCATAAACTGCTTGTTAGGCAATGCCATAGATGCCACAGCTGCTGCCGCTAAAGCGTTAGGTGTAGTTTCTACAAACTGCTTTACACCGTCTGCCTGAATTGTTCGTTTGACCAAACCTTGTATTGTACTTAAAAATTCGGTTGTTGCTGATGAACCTTCCACTTGATAAGCAAAGCGGTTGATGGTTGTCAAATCACCTGTAACTTTTATGTCTGATTCCGTACCATCCAAGACTAGGTAAATTTTTTGTACACCAAATCGTACATTGTAGATACCAGGCTCTTGTCCTTCCGGAAAACTAAACGAAAAGTTACCCTGAGCGTCTGAAGTCGTATTGGCTACAATATGGTCCGGACGTGTAGACGCGATAGAGACTCGATTCAAATTAGCCTGCATCGTTGCCGCATTGGCAATCGTTCCGCTAATCGTTAATCCTTTCGCGCTGCTGCTACCTCCTGCTGCACCACCATTAGTACATTGGTATCCGGTAACGGCGACAGCTATTGCCAAAAAAATCGCAAAAATATTTTTCATGTTCAATAAAAATTTTAATGTATTTAGTGGTGAAAAACTTGTCGTTTTCCCCCTTTTATTCGAAAATTGATACAAAATTAGAAATTTGCTGGTAAAAAAAATCTTTTTCTGCTATTTCCTAAAGATTTTTTAACAACTCTGCCGTTTTTAGCCGACATTTTAAGTACAGCGTGTAAAAACTTTCTTTACGTTTTGCTCTTTGGGGTTTTAGGG
>CAYUNA010000760.1:0-2689 GCA_964445895.1 uncultured Saprospiraceae bacterium
TTATTTATTTCGCATTCCTAATAAAAATTGACACGCAATTCCATTCCAACCATTCGAGGAGGATTAATCGCGATATGGTCTCCAAAAACGAATGACCACCCATGCTGGGCATAAGTCTCATCCGTTATATTTTTTGCCCAGAGTGCAATGCCGAAGCGTTCGTTTTTAGTAGAAAGAGCAATTCGACCATTTAAAGTCCCTGTAGCTTCTCTTGCCAGACCTTCGGTATTAAAAATATCATTATACGTTTTACCAACAAAATTATAATCCAATCGAACTAATACTTTTAATTCACGACTAATTTGTGTGTACAATTCAGGTGAAAACTTAAATGTAAATGGTGCAGCTTTTAGCGCAAAATTGCCACTCAAATTTTCGGTAACATTTGGTGTAAATGGATTGTCAAAAGGGAAATTAGTGTATTTTAAATTTAAAGCACCGAGAGCTACATTCGTTCTAAAAAAATCAGTCCATACTCCCGTAAATTCCACTTCTGCACCTTGCCCTTGTACAGCATCTGCATTAGCAACAATAACCGTATTTCCAACGGCAACCACCTCTTGCTTATCTTGAAAATCGGTGACGAATGCAGCAGCATTGAAGAGGAAACGGTTGTTTGTCTTCAATTTCAAACCAATCTCATAACTATTGATAATTTCAGGTTTAAATTCAAATGGCAATTTGCTAATATCTTGCTCTGGCGACAAACTTACATTGAATCCTGCACCTTTAAATCCTCTAGCAAAATTGATATAAATCAACATTTTATCTGTTGTTTTAAAATCTAACCCAACATTTCCCGAAAGGGCATTATTGGTAATTTCTTTCGTTAGTGGTGCTTCCGCACTACCTGCCGGACTTGCCACCAAAACCGCTAGTGGTTGAATTGGGAAATCGATACACTGACATCCTTGATAGTAATCAATACTTTTTTCTTCTCGGGTAAAACGAAGCCCAGCATTTAGACGAATTCGCTCTGAAAACTCGTAAGATGTGCTCAAATACGCCGCATAACTTTTAGAATCAATTTGGCTATTATTATAAACTGCCTCCTCATAGTCATCTGGTAAATTTACCTCAAAACCAGTTGCCTGCTCTATTGCTGCTTCCCAAATCGGCACCATATCTTCTCGCGCTCGCAACGTATCGGTATTACTCAATTGTTCATTCAAAAAGAAGAGTCCACCAACGTAGAAAAACTTTCGATTTTCCCGTGGGGTAGTGATGCGCAATTCTTGGCTAAAAGTATTTATTTCGGATGCTTTTCCAAATGTGCCAACATTAGCGGTTGAGGCATCAAAATCTCGTAGAAAAGCAGATTCTGAACCATTATAAGCCGTAATAGAAGTCAGTGTGTGTACGTTGTCTAATTTGGCATTTAGCTTACCAACAGCGCCGTAATTTTTTCGATTAAAAAAGACATCTTCATTTTGAAAAACTTTGCGGTCTTTCGAAATCGTTTCGTCTATATCTGCATTCACAATGACTGGAATACGGTCAATTCCGTCGTCAGGCGTTTTATAATCAATCGTAAAATCAGCGCGGTCGTCTTGAGTGTAAGTACCTTTAACCGTGAAGTCAATTTTATCATTAATTTTATATAGAAGAGACGCGCGACCTCCGTAAAAAGTGGTACCGTTTTCGTCAGACAATTCTGAGTTTCGTTCCAATAGCCAACCATCTCGTTTTCGATATGCACCAGATATTCGGAGGGCAACTTTATTTTTCACCAACTCAGCGTTGGCTTTTCCGCGCAATTGAAGATAATTAAAATTTCCTGCGTTGAGTTCGACTGCTGCGAAATTATCAAATTTTGGCTGTTCAGAAATGATATGCAAAACCCCACCAATCGTATTTTTTCCAAATAAAGTTCCTTGTGGTCCACGCAAAACTTCAACGCGTTCGATGTCCATCAAAGTCTGATTGAAATTAAACGAACGGCTATAAAATACATCATCAATGTATAACCCCACCGAATTTTCAACGCCTAAATTAGTAAAGTCAGAAGCCAATCCACGCAAAGAAAAAGTAGCACGACTCGGCAAGTAGGAATCTGTCACCAAATTGGGTACCATTGATAAAGCTTCTTCCGTATTCGATACCGTTCGTTCTTGCATATCTTTGGCGGAGATGACGGTTGCAGCGATAGGTACATCTTGGAGCTCTTCCTCGACTCGATTAGCCGTAACGGTGATGTCTTGCAAGGTTAAAGGGTCGGGTTCTAATTCAAAATTTCGAACAATCGTTTCTCCATCGTCAATTGGTAAAATCTCTACGATTGCCAGACCATTATTGAAGCCAATATGATTGGTAGAGACGAATAGTTGTTGTGATTTAGAAGTTGATGGAACGATGATTTGATAGGTGCCATCCAATTCAGAGACAGCCGCTAACTTGGTTCCTTTGATAGAAACGAAAACACCGATTAAGGGATTTCCATTTGATAAATCCGTGATTTTTCCTTGTAAAATAGTTTGTCCATTAATATTTAAGGAAAAAACGAAAATAGTTACCAGTAAAAATATCTTTTTCATGTGTTTCAATTTTGTTTTTTTTGAAAACAGGACTCATTATTAAAAAATGTATGGGAGGTAAGTACTCGGACGTAATTATTCTATGAATTTTAGAGCTAAGATTTTTTCTTTCTCCACTTCGGTCGAAATGACAGTTTAGTTTTTCTTTAAAAATC
>CAYUNA010000761.1:0-2688 GCA_964445895.1 uncultured Saprospiraceae bacterium
TCAAAACTACTTTTGACTCGCCTTTTTATGGTCAGCCAAAAACTTCGCTAAACCTATATCCGTCAACGGATGTTTTTGCAAACCTAAAATAGCAGGTAAACCACAAGTCACAATATCTGCCCCGTGTTTCGCCGCTTCTACGATGTGCAAGGAATTACGAACAGAAGCCGCTAAAATCTCCGTATCAAAACCTTGAACTGCATAAATTTCCGCAATATCGTGAATCAATTGCATTCCATTCCAACTCATATCATCAATTCGACCGATAAACGGCGAAACCATTGAAGCCCCTGCTTTTGCTGCCAAAATCGCTTGTCCAGCAGAAAAAACCAATGTACAATTGGTGCGAATACCATTATCACGGAAATAACTCAACGCTTTGATACCTTCCAAAATCATTGGTACTTTGATAACGATATTTGGGGCAATTTTCGCAAATTTTTCGCCCTCTTTTACCATCCCTTTAAAGTCGGTTGAAATCACTTCCGCACTCACATCGCCGTCCGTCAATTTACAAATAGCTTCGTAGTGTTTGATGACATTTTTATCTCCTGTGATGCCTTCTTTTGCCATCAAAGACGGGTTGGTCGTCACACCGTCAAGAATACCCAAAGTTGCTGCTTCTTTAATTTGGTCAAGATTAGCAGTATCTATAAAGAATTTCATATTGATAAGTTTTTTCTGATGTTTTCAAAAATTTTCGCAAAAGTAGGCAAAGAAAAGTAAACTTTGGCTTTCATTTCGGTTTCTTTACCGTCAATTATCTTATAGACTATGTTTATAACCCACAACCGTTTTTTTCTGAGTCCTCATTTCCAAAAATTAATCTGCTTACATTTGTCAAAAAATTAGCTATGAATCTTCTCAACAACTATCAAATATCTGATTTTGCCATTCGGTTTCCTCCTTCCTCAGATCCAGCGGTTTTATCTTTAAAACAAAAATGCGAACAGTTGGATTTAATCGAAGTATCCAATGATTCTCGAAAGGTATTTGATTTGGAAACGCCTCATTCCCCCAAAGTGCATGACCAAACAGTAACGGAAATTGAACTAAGAAATTGGATAAATAACTTAGGAGAATCTACTGTTTTTGCAGGCGAAGACGAATTTGAAAATTGGGAAAGATTACTTTTTTCCGACGCTCCCGAAAATAAAATCTTAGCCCTAACATTACTCAATACGAGGCTTCGTCCAGAAGCAAAATTTTTCTCGTTATGGCTTGCTTTGGGTAGTCTGTCGTCGGATGAAGGTGTGCGCGAAACGGCTGAAATGATGGTTTTACAATACTTAACCACAGCAGAATGGCAGTTGTTTGAAGCCAGTAAAATCAGCGCAACAATCACCAGATTTGTTAAGCAAAATCAAGAGCTTCCTCATTTTATTGACACGAATTATTTACAAATTTGGTCAGAATTGCTGTTGACAAATTCTCCTTTTTTCACACAAAAATGGTTGAGATTAACAAATAACGGGTTAGAAAAAATCCTGGAATATCCCATCTTGTTGGATAAACTCCCTGAAATCACTCAATTTAACTATCGAATAACTGATAAAGAAAGCCCTCTATTCCTGGACTTTTTTCAAAAACATTGTCCCAATATCAAATATTTGCAAGTGTTCAGCGATGCACCACGGCATTTTTCTTCAGAAGAATTTGGTGGTTTAAATAGCGAAAATCTCATTGTCAAAAATTGCTATTATCCAGCAGCTGAAAAACCAATGCCCAAATTATCTAAAGTCAATAAGTTGGAGTGGATTTATCCTGATAAAGTTAATTTCTATGATGATTTGTTCCCAAAACTCACAAGTTTAGACGTCCTGGGAACCATGATTGAGCGTTTTGAAATTGACCAAATAAGATTGAATTTAGAAAATTTGGTTTACTCTTTTTCGGAACAAAATACACTTCCTCCTGTCACCTACGATTGTGTTAATTTAAAAGAAATACATCCGCATGATTTGACCAATTTTGAATTCCCTCCCGAAGTCAAAAAACTAAAGAAATTGGAAACCATTTGCTTCGGAGAATCAACACTAAAGCGGTTTCCAGTAGAAATTGGCTTATTTTCAAAATTGAGATATGCCTGGGGCGTTGACCTTAAAGAGGTTGCCAATTTTCAAAATCATTCCTTCAAAGGTCCAATGGATATTACCTTAATGCATAAGAAGATGAAAGAATTCCCCTATTATCTTGGTGTGATTCAAAAGTTAAAAACACTCGGTCTAATGTTTAATGAAATTAGTACCATCGACGAACGGATTTTACAATTTTCTAAACTGGAGAGTTTGACCATCGGACAAAATAAATTTACGGAGATACCCGATGTTTTGCGGCAGCTACCCAAATTAAAATACCTTTATTTGAGCAATAATCAGATTACAAATGTGTCCTTTGATTGGGTTTTATTGGCTAATCAAAAACGCCTACAACTAAATTTGCAAGACAATCCAATTGATGATTTACCACTCATACCATTTGGCATTGACCTCAATAAGATTGAAAAAAATAAGGGAAAAATCTCCTTAAGAAAAAATCAAATTCCTCAAAAACGAATTACAGAGTATACTAAAATCTTTGGCCCAAAGTTTCTGTCTATTTATTAAGGAACGCGAACTAAATAACCTTCGATTCTTGAAGGCATCTTTTGCGCTCATTTTTCACTTTGAAATAATAATAGGTCTTTAG
>CAYUNA010000762.1:0-2688 GCA_964445895.1 uncultured Saprospiraceae bacterium
AAAAAAAAGAATTAGTGGTGCGCGCGGACAGAGGATGGATAATGAATCAATCAAATTAATCCCTCCAAAAATTCCTGCACTTCCGTCCTGTTCTTCAAATGGAAAATCAATGGTTTATCTTTTTTTTGCTCCAATTTTTTCACCAACCGCCGCCGTGCATGAAACGGAAAGGTCAGCACATAATGTAGAAATTCAAGATTAAATCGTTCAGGACAACCATTGGTCATATCTGACCGTGTTTTACCATAATTTTTTACAATCCTCTTTAATACTCGATAAAAACAAATCGAGACGGGTAAATCTAACCAAACAATCGTATCCGCACGTGCCAATCGAATGTCCATTGTGCCGCCATAATTTCCATCAACGACCCAATTTTCAGTAGCCAAAGCCGTCCTTTGTTTAGCGGCAAATTCATCTTTAGTAGATTCCACCCAATTCGGTTTCCAATACAATTGATCAAGGTGAATAACGGGTATGTTTTTAACTGTTGCTATCTGCTTCGATAGCGTTGATTTGCCTGCCCCGCATGAACCAATGACCATAATTTTTTGCATGAAATTACTGTTTTAAAATCAACGCAGAATGCTTGGCAATGTCGATTGTTCCTCCCTTAAATTCACCCAATCCATTTTCATTAATCTGCCCATTTTTACAAACAATCGTCCAGTTTCCTTTCGGTAAATCTACCGTTTTAGTAGCTGTATTTCCATTAAAAACGACGATAATGTTTTGCCAGCTATCACCATTTGCCCCATCTGAGATTTGATAACCAATAAGGTTCTCTGTTTTTAAGTCAAAAAACCGAATCAAGTGCTGGACATCCGCATTGTTTGTCATTCTAAAAGCAGGGTGATTTTTGCGCAACTGAATCAACGCTTTGTAATATTCAACGACATCGGCATGTTTCTTTTTCCAACTCCAATCAATTTGATTAATCGAATCTGGCGACTCAAAAGAATTTTCTTCGCCCTGTTTTGTTCGCACCATCTCTACGCCCGCGTGTAAAAACGGAATACCCTGACTTGTCAGCACTATTGTATTGGCTAATTTATGCATTTCAATTCGGTCAGCTTCCGAAAATTCGCTACAACAATTTGTCAACCGATCCCACAGCGTATGATTGTCGTGACAACTGACATAATTGATGCACTGATGCGGTTCGCGTGCCCAGGGTGCATTCGAATAATTGACTTTGGAATAATCAATCTGCGAGTGTTTTCCAGCGGCAACAATTCCAAACTTCACACTCTCGTCCAAGCCTGCCAAACCGCTAATAAATGCCTTCGCATCGTGCGTAAAAACGTGTCCTTTCACTGCATCGCGCATATCATCACTGAATGCTGCGACATGGTTCAATTGTAACGTATGATTTTTGGTGGCACGCAAGGAGTCGGGTAGGGGAGAGTCGCCTGCTGTCCAACCTTCGCCGTAGATTACAATCGTTGGGTCGATGGCTTTTAAGGCTTTAGAAACCGCGTTCATCGTCTCTACATCGTGGATGCCCATGAGATCAAAACGGAAGCCATCAATACTATATTCTTGTGCCCAATATTGTACACTTTCGACGATATATTTGCGCATCATCAGGCGTTCGGAAGCCGTTTCGTTGCCACAACCAGAAGCATTAGAAAAGCTGCCGTCCGCGTTTTTTCGATAATAATAACCTGGAACGAGTTGCTCAAACGGTGTGTTGGTATCAAAAGTATGATTGTAAACAACATCCATAATGACACGCAATCCATTGTCATGCAAGGTTTTAACCATTGTTTTGAATTCTCGAATACGCGTTGCACCATCGGCAGGGTTGGTAGAATAGCCACCTTCAGGTACGTTGTAGTTTTGTGGGTCGTAGCCCCAGTTAAATTTATTTTGTTCCAACTGACTTTCGTCAATGGATTTATAATCATAAACGGGCAATAAGTGAACATGCGTCACGCCCATTTCTTTGATATGGTCTAAACCTGTTGCCAATCCATCAGGGCTTTTCGTCCCCTTTTCAGTCAATCCTAAAAATTTCCCTTTGTTTTTTATTCCCGAATTGGGAGACATCGACAAATCTCGAACGTGCAGTTCATAAATGATAATGTCGTTTATATTATTGAGCGCAGGTTTTTGATGACCGAGCCAATTTTTAGGGTTGGTTTTTGTAAAATCAATGACTTGCCCACGCTTACCATTTGTGCCAACGGCTTTGACGTAAGGATCAGGTGTTTCCCCCAGATTTTTTCCATCAATGGTTGCTTCAAAGGTATAATATTTTCCTTTCAGGTCTTTATCAAACGTGACTTGCCAGGTACCTTGATGGTCTCGTTGCAAATCTTGAGTGGTCGTTGGTTCACCTCCTAAATCCTGGTCATACAATCGGATTTTCAAGGCATCCGCCGTTGGTGCCCATATTCGGAATTGTGATTTTTCTGGACTATACATTAAACCGAGATTTCCCTCATATAAAGGGTATTCTTCATAGCTACCGTAGGTTACTTTCATATCGTTGTTGCAAGAAATTAAAAAAAGGAGTGTCAATAAAAGTGCGAAGATTTGGCGCATGTTTTTTATTTTATTTAAAAAAGTGGTAAAAGTACGGTAAATGCTGAAGAGTATAGAATGGAAATTTTAAAATAAAGGAATAACTGATGTTATTACAGTGTGTAAAAACTTTCTTTACGTTTTGCTCGGCGGCTAAAG
>CAYUNA010000763.1:0-2678 GCA_964445895.1 uncultured Saprospiraceae bacterium
AATTCCGACCATTCAAGCAGACAAAATGGGCTTGACTTCCGTAGCTTTGAATCTTCTGGAAAATGCGGTCAAATATGGCGACACGCAGCCAGAAATCACGACAACACTTTCTTTAAAAAACAATAAAATCATTTGGAAAGTAGCAGATAATGGTATTGGTATTCCAGATAAAGAGAAAGAAAATGTGTTTGAAAAGTTTTATCGCGTCGGAAGTGAGGAAACCCGCACAACAAAAGGGACAGGATTGGGTTTGTATATTGTGAAAGAGATTTTAGAGGCGCACGGAGGCACGATTCGAGTAGCGGATAATCTGCTAAGAGGAACAAAATTCACCATCGAAATGCCAGTGAATATTCAGAGTTCCTAGTTCAAAAGTCCTTAGCTATTTATCCATAAAGGATAATCATCTTTGACTTTCAGCCTCATCAAATAATAACCACTAAACATTAAGATTATGGCTATGCGAATTCTATTGGTAGAAGACGAGGAATCTATTCGAGACATCGTCAAACTGAATTTGGAAATGGAAGACTACGAAGTCGTCACGACGGGTGATGGCAAGCGGGCAATTAAGCATTTTCAGGAGGAACATTTTGACCTAATCTTGTTAGATGTGATGCTGCCAGAGATTAATGGTTTTCAGATTTGTGAGCAAATTCGGTTGACGAATATGGATGTGCCTATTATTTTTCTAACCGCTAAAGATGGAACGATGGATAGAGTTGCAGGTTTGAAAAAAGGGGCGGATGATTACATCACGAAGCCGTTTAATTTGGAAGAATTGCTGCTTCGAGTCAAAAACCTGATTAAGCGCACCAGCAAATCGCCGGATAATGCCCCTGAAGTTTATGAATTTGGCAATAACAAAGTCAATTTTATCACTTTTGAAGCTAATGGTATTCCTGGCACGTTTAACATGACGAAGAAGGAAGCAATGTTGTTGAAATTATTAATTGACCGTAAAAATGAGGTCGTTTCGCGGCAGCAGATTTTACAATCCGTCTGGGGCTACGATGTCTATCCTTCAACGCGAACGATTGATAATTTTATTCTATCTTTCCGAAAATATTTTGAAGAAGACCCGAAGCATCCGAAGTTTTTTCATTCGGTCAGAGGGGTTGGTTATAAATTTATTGATTAATGAATTTTTCAAGTAAATTGATTGAAGAAGCCGTGAATTCCTTCGCTTCCCTGCCCAGCATTGGTAAAAAAACTGCCCTCCGCTTGGTCTTGCATTTAATTAGTCATGACCAAGAAAATACAGAGCAAATTGCCCATGCTTTAGTGAATATGCGCAAAAATATTCGCTGGTGTAAAGTATGCCACAACTTGTCAGATGAATCTATTTGTCAAGTCTGTGCAGATGTGCGACGCGACCGTTCTGTGATTTGTGTGGTTGAAAGCATTCGTGATGTAATGGCTATTGAGGAGACTGGGCAGTATAGGGGCTTGTACCATGTTTTAGGTGGGGTGATTTCGCCGATTGAGGGGATTGGCCCAAGTGATTTGCACATTGACTCCTTGCTGGAACGAATCGAAAAGAAAGAAGCGAAAGAAATCATTATGGCGATTAGTCCAACGATTGAGGGCGACACGACGATTTTTTATATTTCAAAACAGTTGAAAAAATATCCTGTGAAAGTTAGCACCATTGCGCGCGGGGTGTCTTTTGGTGGTGAGTTGGAGTATGCGGATGAATTGACGTTGGGGCGGTCGATAGTGGCGCGAGTGGCGTATAATGTGGGGGAGAAATAAGGATTTGCGGCTATTGACTCACAATTCTAAAGCATCCATTTTTATATTATGATGTCACAATTCTTTCAAAAAGTAACTGACTTTTAGGCTATCTACGAAAATGCTATCTTGACACATTTCATCAAAAAGCCAACCTTTATAAGACAGTTCAATTGGTACAGATTTCCAGAAATCAATGCATTGCGGATTTACAACGGTATCCTTCTGAACGTATGAAATCTTAGCATTTAAATCGGTCTTATATATTTCTACTGGTGGAATTTCGTTGAACCAAACACTCTTATATTTTTTATTTTCATCTTCAAAGGCAACTTCAATGAATACTTTTGAAGGATGATTTGATAAATAATCCTCAATTAAATTTGATGGATAGTTTTGCCAGTTGACACAATCATGAATATGCGTGTTCACTATTAATAAACCACTATTTAAGTTAAATCGATGTCCGCCAACGTAATGAGATTTACTTTGGGAACTATGATGTTCTAGTATTGCGTCTCCAGGTTTGTTGCAAATAGAAACAATAGAATCCCCAATTATATTGCCATTTACCGAAAAATGGTATGCAAAATCTGTTATCAATTCTTCAGGTACTATTTCTGATTTTTTGTTGCAGGCAATGATGAAAATTAGACCTATCGCTATTATCACTCTATTTCTATACATAGTAGTAAATTGAAAATTATAGCGCAAGTTTGTATGAAAAACTTGCGCTATAATTTGTTTGTGGAAGAAATTTTAATACCAATCTAAAATTTCATTATAAAAATTTAGTAGAGTATGCTCGTGTGGCATATCTTGATAGTGCTTGTCACCAAATATTGGATTTGGGAAGTTTGCCGAGAACTCTTCTGAACCACAATATGAAATATCAAAATCTCCCATTTCAGCAACTCTTGAAGCTGTTACGGTAATTGTATTTG
>CAYUNA010000764.1:0-2664 GCA_964445895.1 uncultured Saprospiraceae bacterium
CCTAAGCAAATTTTGGAATGAATAAAAATCATTTCTTCAAATTCGCCGTCCCTGTCCGCACATAAAATAATTTATCGGCTACTTCGAAATCCGATTTATTAATATTATCTAAAACCACTTCTCCAACCGTATTGGTTGTTGGAGAAATCATCGTCCATGCCCCCTCTTTTCCGACCATGATCGGCATATCAAATCCAGCAACATCTGCTTCCCACCGATAGCGAACAGTTAATTTATTGCCGTCTTGTTTGAGGTCATAAATTAATTTGGGAATGCTCGGATATTCCAAATACTGCTCAAAAAACAGACTATAATCTCTTGTCGTTGCCTCATTAATATAATCAACGATATCCTTTGTTGTGACATTAGACATCTTAAAATTTTGGTACAAACCCTTCAATATTTCAAACCATTTTTCATCATCATTAATCGCATTTCGCAAGGTGTGCAACATCCAAGCCCCTTTATAATAGTGATCACTCGCCGACCAGTTATCCCAATTCACATCCAATGGACCAAGCAGCGGTTCTCGATTAGAAATATAGCCCTTTTGTGAACCCAAATATCGAATTGCATCTTTTTTACTCATGAAGTCTTCCACAAATAACGCCTCCATATACGTCGTAAATGATTCGTGGATCCACATTTCTGCATGATCATTGGTGCTAATGCTATTGCCCCACCATTCGTGCCCGAGCTCATGAACGATGATATAATCCCAGTTCATATCTCGCGGAATCATACCACCGAGATAACCCCGCATATACTTGTTGCCATACGCAATCGCTCCCTGATGCTCCATTCCCAAATATGGCGTTTCTACAAATGCCAAACCATCATTCCAAAACGGATATTTTCCAAAAAATCGCTCATTTGCTTTCAACACATCTTTTACTTGCGCAAACTGTACTTTCGCTTTCTCCAAATTATAGGGCATCACATAAAAATCCATCTGTAATTGTTCCCCGTCTTGCGCCGTATAAGTGTCTGAAAAATGTTCGTATTTACCTATATTGACCGTTACATTATAATTGTTAATCGGATAAGAAACAAACCAGTGAAACTCCGAAAACCCATTTTTATACGTCTTCGTTCCCCGCAAATTTCCATTCGCAACACAAGTCAAGCCCGTCGGTACCGCCACTCGAATTGACATCGAATCGGGTTCATCTGATAGGTGGTCTTTATTGGGCCACCACAGACTCGCGCCATCACCTTCACAAGCTACGCCTACCCAAGGGTCACCATTTTCATCTTTATTCCAAACAAAACCGCCATCCCAGGGTGCGTTCCTTGCTCCAGTTGGAAAACCTTCGTAAAACACTCGAATTGAGCCACTTGTACCCGCTTTTTGTGTTTCTGAAAAATATACAAAGACGGCGTTGTTTACCCGTTTAGTCGATAGCAATTTAGAATAATTAAATACTTTATCCAGCGTCATATTTTCAAATAAATCAATCTGCAACGCCTCAAAATCTTCAACCACATCGTAATGAATATCCACAAATCCTTTCAAAAATCGCTTGTCAATATCAATCGCCACGTTGAGGTCATAAAATGTCACGTCATAGCACGTCCGTTCAGGTCGCAACTGCCCACGTAAAGTATCAGCTTTGGTGAAAACTTTGTTTTTATAAAAATCTTTTTGTCCGAAAACAGTCGCGGTTAAGAAAAGCGCGAACAATAAAATCGACATTTTTTTCATAGTAAAAGGGAATGTTTGTACGTTCATTTAGTAAAGATAGTTGAAAAATTAATTCTCCTAACGGTTTGATGACCTAATTTGACAAAAACCTGCCAATTTAACGCAGCAATAACAAAATGAGTCAACTAAAATTTCAACTGTTTTTTCATAAAATAATCAAGCCATCGGGCTGGTAATAACCGAGCAATACGCATCGGCCACGGGTTGGCGGTTATAATATAGTGTGGTCGCTTTTTTCGGTTTTCAAAAACGCCATTAATGAGTTTGGCAACGCTTTCTGGAGTGATTGCTCTTTCCTCAGCTTTGGCAATCATTTTGGCAGAACGTTCCATAATCTCCTCATAATCAGTACCTTTAAAGTTATTCTTTTGACTATCGGCTTTCGCCCAAATTGGTGTTTTCACGGGTCCGGGCAAAATACTGACAACATCAATTCCATAAGGCAATAATTCCATGCGCAAGCCGTCCGTTATGGCTTCTACTGCTTTTTTGGATACACAATACGGCACTAAAAACGGTGTAGTGAAGATGCCTGAAACCGAACTAATATTCACGATTTTTCCTGGAGCAAAAACTGGCGGATGTTGCGCACCCAATAGTGGTAAAAACGCCTTGGTTACTCGCAATAAGCCGTAAACATTCACGTCCATTTGTCGCTCAAATTCACTTAATTTCAATTCCTTCACTGGTCCATACACCACAATTCCTGCATTGTTCACCAAGCCTGTCAAGCCACTTTTTCCGACAATTTTTTCTACTTTTAAAACAGCGTCTTGTACTCCTTTTTCATCACAAACGTCAAAAATTAAAGCTTTAAAATTATCCCCAAACGACTGATGCAATCGCTCAGCATCCGCTTCTTTTCGAACACTTCCAAAGACAAAATGACCTTGTTTTAATAAAATTTGACAAGTCGCATAGCCAATTCCTGAAGATGCGCCGGTAATTAAGTAATATTT
>CAYUNA010000765.1:0-2655 GCA_964445895.1 uncultured Saprospiraceae bacterium
TAAAAGGAAAATGAGGACAAAAAAACCTGTCGAGTTGGCGGAGTTATTTTTTCACTTAGTTAAAAATTTGTAGCCGAATAACGGCAATACCATATTGTAGAGATTTACACAAATGTAGCGTAGCTACGATTCAAAAGAATCAATGATTTCGTAGCTACGTCACTTGGTTTTAGATTGATTTTCCCAGGAGGTTATTTTAGAAACGAGAAAATACGGAATGTCGATTTTTGATGAGATTTTGTTCTCGTTACAGCATCTATTTTCTTAATCGAAGTGGGTTCTTAAATAAGTTTTTTACGTTCTAACCTCTTATTTATTACAGCAGTACGTATGAAAGTAGCATATCGTACTGCCCTATAATTTATTGCTTTTAATGAACATTCTAAAGAAGAAAAAAATGAAACACATCTTTGCGTTTTTAATATTTCTATGTGTAAATGTCATTGTAAAAGGACAAAATCAATGGGATATACAATTATCGCAAAGCAGCTTGAATTGCATGACGAATCAAGTCTGCTATCAAGTAGAGCTACAAAATGCGATGGGAAGCGATTGGACTATCGGTGACCAAAATTATCGTTTTTTCTTTGACGGAGATTACATGACTATTCTCTCCGTTACCTCTCTTTTGCCCTCTTCTCATTATGGTGCTGCGAATATTGACCAAAATATTAAAATTTCCGGACAAGGACAGGAGGCAGCCAGCCCATTAGATGATATTGATGACAATTTGGGTTTTTTGGATTTTAGTATCGTGCAGAATGATAAATCAAACCCCGCGGCATCAACTCAATTAACGGCAGGGAATTTCATTCCAACGGCTGAAATATGCCTTGATGTTGACCCGCTTGTCATGGATGACGCATCGGGAACGAATTGCCTCAGCCTTTATCATAGCCGCCCCAGTACCGCAGGAGCAATTACCAATCAATATACGGTTATTTCTGAAAACAACACTCCCAACAACACAATTACAACAAACGGCAATAACTATGATGATTTAACGCCAATGGACGGCGCAGCTGCTTGTTTAGGTACGACCTGCGCACCGCCCGTGAACAACAAAGAATGGGACATACAATTAGCATTAAACACTATTGACTGCAACACTAATCAAGCTTGTTATTTCTTACAATTACAAAATACCGCTGGCACGGACTGGACAATTGGCGACCAAAATTACCGCCTGTTTTTTGATGGCGACCTGATGACAGTAACCTCGGTTTCTTCTTTATTGCCCAATGCGTTTTATGGCAATGCCAATATTGACCAAAACATTAAAGTAAGCGGGCAAGGACAGGAAGCTGCCAGTCCTCTGGATGATATTGACGATAATTTAGGGTTTCTGGATTTTGCGATTACCCAAACTGATAAATCCAACCCTGCGGCAGCAACCCAACTCATGGCGGGCACGTTTACTACTGTTGCTGAAATCTGTGTGGATATTGATAACGCTGTTATAAATGACCAAACAGGGAGCAATTGTATATCTTTTTATCATAGTCGCCCGACAACCGCAGGTACTTTTACCAGCCAATACACAACCATCTCTAACAATGATACTCCGAATAGTACCCTGCAAACAGATGGAGTAAATTATGATGATTTGACTCCAATGGACGGAGCAGATGCTTGTCTGGGGCTGAATTGTTCTCCTGATAAACAATGGGACATTCAATTTACACAAACGAACTTCGATTGCGATAATAATACGACTTGTTATCAGTTAGAAGTTCGTAATGCAAACGGAACAGACTGGGCATTAGCAGACCAAAACTACCGCTTGTTTTTTGACGGCGACCTGATGACGGTGACTTCGGTAACTTCTTTATTGCCCAACACTTTTTATGGCAATGCGAATATTGACCAAAACATCAAAATCAGTGGGCAAGGACAGGAAGCCGCCAGCCCCTTAGATGATATTGATGATAACCTTGGTTTTTTAGATTTTTCGATTACCCAAACAGACAAATCCAATCCTGCCTCAGTGACACAACTAACGACAGCTAATTTTACGGCAGTTGCCGAAATTTGTGTGGACGTTGCTGCAACTGTGATTGAAGACCAGTCAGGCAATACTTGTCTTGCTTTTTATCACAGTCGTCCTGCCACAGCGGGTACTTTCACCAGCCAATACACAACTCTAACAGAAAATGATGCTCCAAATAGCACTGCAATAACGATGGGTTCTGCCTACGATGACCTTACTGCGGCAGATGGCGCGATGGCTTGTTTGGGTTTGAATGTTCCTGATTGCGATGTTACCGGAAATGCAATGGTCATGCAAAATCAACAAGACGAGTCATATAGTGGACCACTTGGCGTGGCTACTTATAGCTGGACGGTTTTAAATGGAGATGCCGTTATCAACGGAGCCGCCAATCAGCAAAATGTACAAGTAGATTTTGGTACGACAATGAGTACCTTGCAACTAACGACAACCCACGCCAGCGGCTGCGCTCGTTCCTGTACATTGGATATTGGTGTTGCCCCTGATGCGAATGAATGGGATATTCAATTGAGTCGAAACAGCCTGAACTGTGTAACACGACAGGCTTGTTATCAATTGGAAGTACAAAGCAATACGAGCAATACCTGGACAATCGGTGACCAAAATTACCGCCTGTTTTTTGATGGCGACCTGATGACGGTGAC
>CAYUNA010000766.1:0-2650 GCA_964445895.1 uncultured Saprospiraceae bacterium
CTAATTTTCTAATATATTATCTTTGTTTTCACTTTAAGCCACTTTATTTGAATAAGGAAACGTTCAGAAATATTTATGCGGCGAATTTCTGTAAAACAGTAACCGCATTTAGATATCTGAACATTCACACTATGAAAGACGGATTCTTCTGCTTATTAGCACAATAAGCAGGTAACATCGGCTAAGACAGCACTTGATTTTAATTAATTGAGTGCTGTTTTTTTTGTCACTCAAGCTCATACATAAAATCTAAGGAACGCGAACTAAATAACCTTCGATTCTTGAAGTTTATTTAATTCGCGTTCCTAATGAGATTTAAACTACTTTCTTGTGAAATGCTTCCGCCAAAACTTCATCATTCGCCAAATTCGGAATCGTAATCACCAAATCTGGATTCATTTCCATTGCTCGTTTTGCCGTAAAAATGGCTTCCTTGTTCCGTGCCCAACTTCGACGCGCTATTCCATTATTGACATCCCAATGCAGCATAGAAGTCAATCGTCGTTCTGAGTCCGCAGAACCGTCAATGACCATCCCAAATCCTCCATTCATCACCTCTCCCCAGCCAACACCGCCGCCATTGTGGATACTTACCCAAGTTGCACCTCTAAAGGAATCGCCAATGACATTATGTACTGCCATATCTGCCGTAAACATCGAGCCATCATAGATGTTTGAGGTCTCTCGATACGGAGAATCTGTGCCCGAAACATCATGGTGGTCGCGCCCCAGCACAATCGGCGCCGACAATTTATCCGACCGAATAGCATCATTAAACGCTTTTGCAATTTTTATTCGACCTTCTGCATCAGCGTATAAAATCCGTGATTTGGACCCAACGATTGGAATATTTTTATCTGCATTTTCAATCCAAAGGATATTATCGCGCAGTTGTGACTGAATTTCAGTGGGTGCAGTTGCCAAAATTTCTTTTAAAACGCTCGCCGCGATTGCATCTGTTTTATCTAAATCTTCTTTTTTGCCCGATGTACAAACCCACCGAAAAGGTCCAAATCCATAATCAAAGCACATCGGACCCATAATGTCTTCAACATAAGATGGATAGCGATATTTTATCTTCGAGTCATCCGCCCAAATCTCTGCATCTGCTTTACCAGCTTCCAACAAAAAGGCATTGCCGTAATCCCAAAAATACATACCTCGCTCAACCATCGTATTGACAGCCCTGACGTGTCGCTTTAAAGTATAGCCAATTTCTTCCATGAATTTTGTCTTGTCTTTAAGCAATAATTCTTTCGCATCTTCAAAAGAATAACCTGCTGGACAATAACCCAAATCATCAATATTGTGGAGGGAAGTCTGATCAGAACCGAGCTCGACTTTTACATTATCGGCAACTAATTTTTCCCATAAATCGACAATGTTTCCACCATAAACCAGTGCGACGCCTTCTTTTTTCTCTCGATATTCCTCAATGCGCGCTACCAGGTCATCCAAATCTGTAAATACATTTTCTTCTAAAACATAGCCATCAACAATCCGTTGTGCCACCGTCTGTGGGTCAATTTCTGCCAATACCCCAACTGCTCCTGTAATGACTGCTGCCAATGCTTGTGCACCTGACATACCGCCCAAGCCAGAGGTCAAATAGACCTTGCCGCGCAAATCATCTTCACCAAGATTCATCTTTCGCCCAGCATTCAATAACGTAATCGTCGTACCATGCACAATCCCTTGTGGGCCAATGTACATAAACGATCCTGCCGTCATTTGCCCATAAGAAGTTACGCCCAGCGCATTGTATTTATTCCAGTCGTTTTTGCTTGAATAATTAGGAATCATCATTCCATTTGTCACCACTACACGCGGCGCATCTTTGTGACTCGGAAACAAACCCATCGGGTGTCCAGAGTACAAAACCAAAGTTTGTTCTTCGGTCATCTGCGCCAAATATTGCATACACAAGCGGTATTGCGCCCAATTTTGAAATACTGCTCCGTTGCCACCATATGTGATTAACTCGTGTGGATGTTTAGCGACCACGGGGTCAAGATTGTTTTGAATCATCAACATAATCGCTGCTGCCTGCGGTGTTTTTGCTGGATATTCCTCAATCGGTCGCGCATACATGTGGTAGTCTGGTCGAAAACGCATCATGTAAATCCGCCCGTAAGTTTCGAGTTCCTGAGCAAATTCTGGTGCAAGAGTAGGGTGGTGGTGTACAGGAAAATACCGTAATGCATTTCGTAGCGCGAGTTTCTTTTCGTCGTCAGTTAGCACGCCTTCGAGGTTTCGATTGGGGGCGTGGGAGACGAGTTGGTCGTATTCTTGAATAGGTGGTAAATCAGTGGGGATTCCTTCAAGTACTTGTTGGTGGAAATGGTTAAGGTTCATATTTTAATATTCGTTTGTGAATACACTGTGTAAAAACTTTCTTTACGTTTTGCTCGGCGGCTAAAGCCGCCTCGCTTTTGGGGTTTTAGGGAGGAGATTGATTGAGTTTTCCGTCGGAAAACTCAATCAATCTCCCCCCTAATCTACTCCTCGAAAAATGGCTTTAGCCATTTTTCGAAAATATAAAATTACTTTTTACACACTGTATTGAAGTTGTTTTGAATAAATACAATAGTGATTTTTTCTGAATTTCCTTATCAATGATATTTGCGTAAAGGGTTTTCTCATAAAAAAA
>CAYUNA010000767.1:0-2645 GCA_964445895.1 uncultured Saprospiraceae bacterium
TTTATCTTTCTTCGGCTTCACTTCTGTCATTTTGGTACAAAAAAGGTTGTAATTCTTGGCCATTTCCTGAAAGCGCAAACCTTCCAAATAGGGTAGAATAACGCAGAATTTGCCCGTTTTCGACAATAACTTTTGTACTGCCATCAACAAATCACCATGCGATAATTTGACGGTGTGTCGGACACTATTTCTATCCTGATTTTCAGAAAAAGTACCGCCCGAAAAGAAAGGTGGATTACTGACAATCAAATCAAACTCGTCTCGTGACAATTTTGCAAAATCTTGAATTGGGCTCAATTCTGCCGTCAATCGGTCAGCAAAAGGACTGTCATCCATGTTTTTTTG
Organism: uncultured Saprospiraceae bacterium; assembly: GCA_964445895.1. Taxonomy (GTDB): domain Bacteria; phylum Bacteroidota; class Bacteroidia; order Chitinophagales; family Saprospiraceae; genus CAYUNA01. Next base: position 346 of record CAYUNA010000767.1, read on the forward strand.
AGCTTGAGTGCAAGCAGCTTTGTCAATTTCAATCCCCGATACCTTTGCTTCTGTTGCCCGTTGTGCCAACATGATTGCAATTACACCCGTTCCCGTACCAATGTCAAGGATAGATTTTGTGTTTTTTACATCTGCCCATGCGCCTAAAAGTACGCCGTCTGTACCCACTTTCATCGTGCAATTGTCTTGCTCGATATTGAATTTTTTAAATTTGAAAACCATGCTATTAGTTCGATTTACCCGATTACTTTGATTGAGGTTGTAGCGGCATGAATCGAGAAGCTTTTATGACTTCAAAAAGGTGCGTCATACCGAAAATCCCTGCATAGTTACAACACATATCCATGATTTCAAAATTTCGACTGGGAATATAATATTGGCTACATTCTTCTAACGTAATGAAAATCAGCGTAATAAGTGAACCAAGGAGTACTTTCTTATTAAAAATTGTTACGTTTTTGTGGCAAAAGTAGAGGTTAAGAACAACTGCTAAAGTACCAACCAACAGAAAATGCATGATTTTATCACCAAATGGAAGATGGTGCAAAAACGTTAAAACTTCATACGAAAATGACGTTTGTGAATTGGCGATGGCAATAACAGATGCGAAGAAAAATAGAAATGAAAAGGTGATAGTTTTCCGAAACATTTATTTACGGTTTATGGTGCACAACCAATGGCGCGCGGGGTGGTAGATTGTAATTTATTAATTTGAAGGGAGTGTTCTGATTTGTGAGTATTTATGCTTTTGCAAAAACTTGTCCAATTTTTCTAAAAAAAACGGCAAATGCGTTAATTTCGCGCTAAAATTGGTGACAGTACCTAACTATTGCCGTGTGAAAAAAAAATCGGACGATTCCGTCTTATCTTAGACCGTCAGCCGTCCACCGTATAAAACAATCTAACAAAATGAAAAAATTATTCTTTTTTGCATTTTTAGTGTCCATCTTTTTTGCTTGTAAAAATGATAGCACGACCACTGCAACTGCTTCTCCTGAAATCGCTAAACTCGAAGCGGAAGTAGAAGCTAAAGCAACACCTGAAAATAGCAAAGCACTCGAAGCTGCCTATTTGGACTATATCGCTGCCAATCCAAACGACCATGAAACGGCTTCTCGCTATTTGTATCGAGCGGCAGAGTTACAGTTTCGGATGAATCGTTATTCGGGAGCAATTAAGCTATTAAATCAGGCATTGAAAGACCATTATGCGGGGTCTAATACTCCTATGAACGCCTTGTTTTTAGGAACGATTTATAAAGAAAAATTGAAAAATGAAGTGGCTGCAGCAGCTGTTTATCAAACCTTTTTGCAGGCATTTCCTAATCATGAAAAAGCTGCGGCGATTAAAGCGGATTACGAAAATGAACCGACGATGGATGCGAAAATTGTCGACTTCGGCAACCGCTTAATGAATGATTCTACCAATCGAATTGATTACAGGGTTGCTAATGATTTTATTGGCTTATGTGAAATTAATGCTCTGATGTTGCCCAATGATGCTCAAAGTGGCGATTATTTGCACAAAGCCGGAGAGACAGCGCGTTCCTTGCGTTCTTTTCCAAAAGCATTAGAAATTTATGATTGGATTATTCTGAAATATCCAAACCATCCTAAAGCGGCACAAGCCTTATTTTTAAAGGCATTTACGTATGATAATGATTTGAAGAAAGTCGAGGAAGCACGAGCGTTGTACACTGAATTTTTGAATAAGTACCCAAATGATGATTTCGCGGATGATACTAAGTTTTTGCTTGAAAACTTAGGGAAGAATGATGAAGAAATTATTAATTCATTTGGTAAATAGCTTTACTTGACCTGGTAAATAATCAGTACCGTGTAACAATAGTTTCTTTGGTTTTATGGAGGTCGAAAAGTTGCAAATTTTCGACCTCTAATAAAAACAATGCGCGTTGCCTACGGGCAATACGGATGAGATTCTTGAGGATGAAAAATGATTTTTGCAAAATCATTTTTCATCCTCAAACTCCTCTTGCTTTCAATGCAAATAAACTTTTGCTCCCTTAACACCAATGCTGTTGAATTAAGGAATTTTGATGGCACGGGTAGCGGATACCTTTAGGGTATCTGCTACCTTTTTGCTGCGTTTTAGGTAGCAGATACCTTGAAGGTATCCGCTACCCGCGCTTAATTCAACAGCATTGCCCTTAACACCCCACTCCCCCGCGCCACAGGCGCGGAGGGAGTGAGGTGTTTGAAGCTCGAAAATCTTGCGATTTTCTCGTTTCTCCTAATTCAAAGTGAGTTTTAGGGATAAAAAAAGCCATCAATCTTTCGACT
>CAYUNA010000768.1:0-2642 GCA_964445895.1 uncultured Saprospiraceae bacterium
TGGATATTACTTTGCCAGGTGGTAGCGGTTTAGATGTGATTAGAGCTTTGAAAAAGGAGCAATCTAAGGCGGGTATTATTATCATTTCTGCCAAAAATTCTTTGGAGGATAAGATAACGGGCTTGGAAATTGGGTCTGATGATTATTTACCTAAACCCTTTCATTTGTCAGAACTCAACGCACGAGTGAAAGCCTTAGTGAGACGGAAAGATTTTGGAGGTAACAAGACCATTAATTTTAATGAAATCAACGTGTTTCCTGATGAAAAACGAGTGGAAGTTAATGGAAAAGACCTTGTTTTGACCCGTAGTGAATACACTTTGCTGCTTTATTTCTTTGCCAATCGGCATCGGGTTTTATCGAAAGAAAGCATTGCCGAGCATTTGATGGGCGACGATGCGGACACGATGGATAATTTTGATTTTATCTATTCTCATGTCAAAAACTTACGGAAAAAGCTGATTCAGCACGGGGCAGACGATTACATTAAAGCCGTTTATGGCATCGGCTATAAATTTTCTGATAGATGAAATTACTACACTATACGGGGCGATATTTTTTGATTTTTTCTTTACTGGCTTTTCTTGTCGGAGGGATATTTTTATTTTTCGGATTGGGCTGGATGCTCGACCACGAAATGGACGAAAGTTTGCACCATACCCGTACCGTTTTGTACAAAGAATTAAGTAAAAAAGATAGTCTGCCGAAGGTGGTGGAAGTGATGGACGAAGTGATTGATATACACGAAATTCAGAATTTGACAGATACAGAAATCTATAAAGATACCTTACGATGGGTTGAAGAAATGGAAGCAGATGGTACGATAGAAAGGGAGTTAGAACCTTATCGGCAATACATTTACACGGAAAAAATTAAGGGTAAAAATTACCGAATTGCGCTCAATCATTCTACCTTTCACCACGAACATTTATTGACGGCAATTATTGGTTTTATCATTGGATTGTTGTTTTTATTTTTGGTCTTGGTGAATTTATTTAACCGCTTTTTATCGGTCAAAATATGGCAACCATTTTATCAAATTGTCGATTCAGTTAAACAATTTAATGTAGCCAAAACGTCGCCACATCAAGCGGTGACGACCAATATTGACGAGTTTAAAACATTGGATGAAGCTTTGCAGAAAATGACGGATAAAATTAGCCGTGATTATGGTTCTTTAAAGCAATTTACGGAAAATGCGTCGCATGAAATGCAAACGCCGCTTGCCATTATTCAATCTCAAATAGAATTGTTGTCCCAAAATGAAAACCAAGACGAAAAGGTAATTAGGCAACTCCACCAAATTCAGCAATCGACCAGTAAATTAGCTAAATTAAATCAAGCTTTGCTGCTGCTGACCCGTATTGAAAACCGACAATTTAACCAGACCAAAAAGGTAGAAATAGCCAATTTGATTGAGCAAAAATTAGAAAGTCTGGAGATATTAATTGAAGCCAAATCAATTGAAGTAAGCACCAATTTACAGCCCGTTTCTAAAGTTGCTAACCCATTTTTAACGGACATTTTAATTAGCAATTTGTTGAGCAATGCGATTAAACACAATTTGCCTTCAGGGAAAATTGAAATTGCTTTGACCGATAATAAATTAACCGTCGGCAACAATGGCGTACTTTCTTTTATTCCCACAAAAGAACTATTTGAACGCTTTAAAAAAGCGGATGATTCGGCGAAATCGGTTGGTTTAGGTTTGGCGATTGTCAAAGAAATTTGTGAGATAAATAAATGGACAATTAACTATACCCATCAAAAGGGATGGCACGAAATAACGGTTAATTTCTAAACTAAAACCTAAAAAATATGTGGTGGATTTATGCGCTTTTGTCGGCTTTTTTTGCTGCGCTAACGGCGATTTTTGTAAAGATTGGCGTGAAAGATATGGATTCAGATTTAGCGACTGCGATTAGAACGGTCATTATATTATTGATTACTTGGGGCATTGTTTTTTTCAAAGGAACAGCCAAAGGAATTGAAAATTTGAGTAGTCAAAATTGGCAATTTTTGATTTTATCGGGCATTGCAACGGGGCTTTCGTGGCTATTTTATTTTAGGGCGATTCAGATTGGGAAAGTGTCAGAAGTGGCTTTGATTGATAAATTAAGCGTGGCATTGGTGCTGATTTTTGCCGCCGTTTTTTTAGGGGAAGTTTTGACAGTGAAAATATTGCTTGGTGCAGCACTTATTATTGTTGGGACTTTGGTAATTATTTTTTGAAAGTGACCAGTTTATTGTTTTGCGGTCTATTTTAAAAACGAAAATTCAATTAGAACAACAATGGAAAAACCACCTAAAAAAGAACAAGTAATTTGTACTATTTGCCAACAGAAAAAAGCAGCTTCGGCAGTAGTACCCGCTTTTTTGGTGCGGTCAAACATTACTGATTTAATAAAACCCTTTCATCCTGATTGGAACGAGCAAAGCCAAATTTGTAAGAAAGATTTGAGCCATTTTAGGGCGTTGTATGTAGAAAAAATGTTGTTGGAAGAAAAAGGGGAATTATCGGGTTTAGACGAGCAAGTAATTAGCAATATCAGAAATCAGGAAATGGTGGCTAACTCTTTAGGGTATCACGAACATTCGTGTAAAAACCTACGCTAAGGATACAATTCCATTCCTGCTCTCAA
>CAYUNA010000769.1:0-2639 GCA_964445895.1 uncultured Saprospiraceae bacterium
GTGTTTGAAGCTCGAAAATCTTGCGATTTTCTCGCTTCTCATAATTAAAAGAAACCTATTTTACAGTGCACTAACACATTACGTTCATATATATATATCATTCCCCCCTTTTCCTTGTGACCTTTTCTAATAAAAAACCGTCTCAATAACGGTCAGCTTTTTAAAACATAAAAAAATATTTTTAAATATAAATGTTTAAATTATTCCTGTTCAAGTAAATTAAGTGTTGCAAAAAGTTAGGAATCCTTAACTCTTTTTATAAATTTGCGGCAATTATCGTAGGATAGTAGCTCACTTTGAACAAAATAGCCAGACTTTAAAATAGATTAGTCAATAAAAAATTTCTTAATAATAATTTGAATTTCAAACTACAATTAATTAAATCGTAATTATCATGAGAAGAATCGTACTACTTTTCGTAGCATCAATGGTTGTATCTTATACTTATGGTCAATTAGACCAATTACCAGCAAACCCTACTCCGGGTAAATGTTATGTAAGCTGTGTTACTCCAGATGAGTATGCTACCGAAGAAAAAAGAGTTTTGGTAAAACCTGCTTACAAGACTTTGTCTGTAACACCTGCGGAGTACCGTACCGAGGAAGAAAAAATTATGATTAAGCCAGCATCTAAGCGTTATGTTTATGTGCCTGCAACTTTCACAACTTCTCAGCGTACTATCAAAGTAGAAGACCCATACAACGAAATTCGCACAACTCCAGCTTCTTTTGCTGGTGGTTCTGAGCGTATTTTAGTTCAGCCAAAAGCTGTTCGTTGGGAATATCAAAAGAACACAACTAACTGTCAGTCTCCAACTGGTGATTGTATCGTAGCGTGTGCGGTTGAGTATCCAGAAGAATACCGAAATGTACCTACACAAGTTATTGATCGTGCTGCTGGCTTTACTAAGTCGCAAAAAGGTGGTCGTTCAATCACTGTAGATATTCAAGAAATTGCTACACCAGCGCGTGTTGACGAAATTGATGTACCAGCTGAATTCACAACTATTACTAAGCGTATCTTAGTGAAAGATGAAGGTGTTGTTGAAAACGACGTTCCTGCTGAGTATGCTGTTGAAACATTGCGAGTATTGTCTTCAAAAGGTGGTGCTAAACGATGGGAAGAAGTAGACTGTACATTGTTAGACCCTAATGTTTTACCTATTCTTTACAACTTGGGTAGTGCAGCATTGACTGCTGAAGCTCGTTCTATTATCGACCAAAGATTATTGGCTTTGATGAACGAGAAACCATTAATCACTGTTGAAATTAGCTCTCACACAGATTCTCGTGGTTCTTCTGCAAGCAACCAGAGTTTGTCTCAGCGTCGTGCAGAATCAGTAGTGAACTACTTGGTTAATCGAGGTATCAGCCGTAGCCGATTGGTTGCATCTGGATATGGTGAAACGCAATTGAAAAACGGTTGTAGCGATGGCGTTGATTGTTCTGAAGCACAACACCAAGTTAACCGTCGTACAGAGTTTCGTATCTTGAACTAATCTTAGGAACGCGAACAAAATAAAGTCAAAAAAAGGGTAAATGCCTCTGCGTTTACCCTTTTTTTTATGCCTATCTTTTTTACATTTTTTCAGACGTAACAAATTCCCTACTTTTGCGTTTCTTTTTTTGAAAATTTATCTTCTTGAAGGAGTAGGTTATTATTTTCCTAATCCCTAAAACAAAGAATACATGAGCCAAAAAACAAGATACTCAGATGAGGAATTGGAAGAGTTTAGAGCGTTAATTCAAGAAAAATTGGATAAAGCGAAGGAACAGCTAAACTTCAATCTCGAACAATTATCTGAAGAAACAAGCGATGCAAAACTCAAAGGGTTAGAAAATGCGACAGGGGCATCAGAGAAAGAACAACTAAATCGTATTGCTGCCCGCCAAAAGAAGCACATTCAGCATCTTGAAAATGCATTGCTGCGGATTCAAAATAAAGTGTACGGTGTCTGTAGAGAAACCGGAAAGCTGATTGCTAAAGAACGTCTGAAAGCAGTGCCTCATGCTACACTAAGTATTGCGGCCAAAACAGGACAGCGTAAATAGCCAACTAATCTTGCGTTCAAAGTGTTGGTAAAATAGTTTGAAAAAATCATATAAATGAGTTGCCATATCGTGTATTATGGTCTAATATGGTTTTTTCGTTACTTAATAACACTGTAAAGTAAGTTTCTTTATCTTTTTCAAAAAGGGATTTTAAGGGAGCAAAACGGTTTGCAAAGACCGTTTTGCTCCCTTAACACCCCACCGCCCCGCGCCTGCGGCGCGGGGAAGTGAGTTTTTTGAAGCTCAAAAATTTTACGATTTTCTCGCTTCTGATAATTAAAAGAAACTTACGTTACATCGCATTAAGTACACTGTGTAAAAAGTTATTTTGTATTTTCGAAAAATGGCTAAAGCCATTTTTCGAGGGTAGGTTAGGGGCGAGATTGATTGAGTTTTCCGACGGAAAACTCAATCAATCTCGTCCCTAAAACCCCAAAAGCGAGGCGGCTTTAGCCGCCGAGCAAAACGTAAAAAAAGTTTTTACACACTGTATTAAAGAACGCGAATTAAGGGCTTGGACAGAAATAAGTTACACTTTTGACCGAGCAGATTTTTGTGATTGTACGAGGCATTTTTTGAAGGAATAGC
>CAYUNA010000770.1:0-2639 GCA_964445895.1 uncultured Saprospiraceae bacterium
TTCGAATAATGAGAAGCGAGAAAATCGTAAGATTTTCGAGCTTCAAAAAAACACTGCGCTTTGCCTGCGGCAAAGCGGGTGTGGGTGTTTAGGGGCAGAAACGAGTTTGTACAAACTCGTTTCTGCCCCTAAAAATCCCTTTCCAAAAATGAAATTTCATCTCATAAATCCAATAAAATGTCTATCAAATGAGTTTCTTCGCTTTATAAATAATAATTTTATGAGTTTAAACTTAAAAACTATTGGATTTGTTTTGGCAACAGCGATAACCTTTACTGCATGTAAAACCACCAAACCCGTCCGACCAACCGAAAAATACGACTCGATAACTATGGAAAAACAGACTTCTGTCATACAAATTCCTGTAAGAATTGACAAAAAAGAACTCGAAACCAGCATCAATCAACAGCTTGGCGAAACCTTATATGAAGATAACGATATGAGCGATGACGACCTGATGATTCGAGCAAAAAAGCAGGAGAATATTACAATTGATATTGGTAGTGAGGAACTGACTTATCAAGTGCCATTGGATTTATGGGTTAAGAAAGGAACATTTTTGGGCTCAGTAGAAGCAGAAGGGCAATTGATTCTTGATTTTAAAACAAGTTATCAAATTGCGGAAGATTGGACACTCAATACCGTGACCGAAGTAGCGGGCTACGAGTGGACGAAGCGACCCGTTTTGAAATTGGGAATTGTGGATTTGCCGGTTAAATTCATTGCCAATCAAGTGCTCAATAAAACTCGAAATCTTATCGCACAAACCATTGACCAGCAAGTCAAAAAACAATTGGATTTAAAAACACAAGTCAATGATGCCTGGCAGAAATTACATCAGCCGATTTTATTGTCAGAAGAATATAAAACGTGGATAGTTTTTAATCCAGAATCTATCGGTATGTCGCCTTTGCGGACTGACAAAGATACGATTGAAAGTACGATAATTTTTAAGTCAAATCCAGAAGTGAGTTTGGGAAATAAACCTGCTGCCCCAGCGTATCAGTCCTTACCAAATTTTGCATTTAAAGAAGAGAAAGGAAAGGGATTTACTTTGTTTTTAAACACGGATGTTTCCTTAGCCGAAGCAGAGGCGATTTCTAAAAAACACTTGATTGGCGAGCGATTTTCTTACGGAAAACAGTATGTGGAAATTGAAGATGTCGAATTGTATGGTAGTGGTAAAGACCTGGTTATCAATTTATTATTGTCTGGAAGCTACAATGGAAATGTATATGCACAAGGCGAGCCCAAATACAATAAACGCACCAATGAAATAGAATTAGATGACCTTGATTTTGACTTTTCTTCCAAGCGTTTTTTAATGCGAACGATGAGTTGGTTATTTAAAAGTAACTTGAAAAACCGTATTCATCATGAGCTGAATTTTCAGTTGGGTCAAAATGTTGAAATGGCACGTTTGATGATTCAGGAACAGCTAAAATCAATGGAACTGACCAGGGGCGTAACGCTGAAAGGTAATTTGGATAAAATCAATATTTCGCGAGTGAAAATAGTGCCGGAAGCGTTGAAAGTGGAGGTCGCTTTGAATGGTAATTTGATGGTAGATGTAAAGGGAATTGGACAAAATTAAAAATACGAATTATGATAGTAATCAAATATTCTAAACGAACAAAAGCCGTAGAAAAATGGGAAGAAAAGTTGACTGAACTGGTTGTAGGCTTCAAAATGGAAAAGGTTGAAAATATAGCAGAACCTATCTTAATAGAAAACGATGCAAAATTTGCAGGCGAAGCAAAAATTCAGGCATTTGTTGATGAATTAGAACGAATCGTGGGCGAGTGGCGGACACCAAGATGTGGCGTCTAAATGGTTTTCAACTTGTTAAAAACTTGGTAAAATCAAAAATGGATTTTAAGGGAGCAAAACGGTTTGCAAAAACCGTTTTGCTCCCTTAATTCTCCACCGCCCCGCGCCGCAGGCGCGGGGGAGTGAGTTTTTTGAAGCGAGAAAATCTTGCGATTTTCTCGCTTCTGATAAGTCAAATAAACTTTTGTTACACAGCACTATTTTCTGAACATTCAAAAAAATAAGAATTATGAAAACGCAGCAATTTTTAGAATTACTAACTCAAAATGAAGCCAACGAATTAATTTTCGAATTTCAGGAAGGTCAATTTATTCCAAAAGCCTACCACATAACAGAAGTCAAAAATGTCCATATTGAATCCGTGGATTGTGGTGGTCGTCCTGATGAATATTTTCAGACAGTCGTCCAACTTTGGCATGATGGAAAAGAAGAAACAGAGACTTTTATGACTGCAAAAACAGCAGCTAAAATCTTTGATACCGTTAATAAAATCAAACCTTTGAAATTGGATACGCCTATTTTTTTTGAATGGGGTGACGCCAATACACGGACGTCAGTTTATGAAGTAAATGCGGTGCATATACTTGGTAATCAATTGATTGTAAAAACCTTTGTGCCGCCGACGGTTTGCAAACCTAAATATGAATTGGAACTAGCCGGGGAGTGTTGTGGGACGGGGTGTTGCTAAATATCCAGATAATTATGTCCTGGTATTTATTAACTGATGTTACGCATCTGCTATTTTATAAATGGTATTAAATGCGGCGCAAAAGTAATTTACTTTAGCTAAGATTTCGTTATGCGCCTGC
>CAYUNA010000771.1:0-2636 GCA_964445895.1 uncultured Saprospiraceae bacterium
AACGGGCTACTATTTTAATAATTTAGCGCAAGTTCTAATTAATTTAGGAGATTTTAAAATAAAACGAAGGGTTTAATTAATTATGGTCAGGCGCAACGTATTCGAGCCTTGCTTTTTTTGATAACAATTGCTCTTTTCCATAAAAATTGAAGATAAGGTTAGTATCTATTAAATCAGATGACAACACCTCTTCGATTTTTTCTTTCATAGATAAATCCGAAGGCAATTTTTCTAAAACTGACTTGATTTGCTGCATATAAAAAACGGTAACGGTCTCATGATAGCCTTCCGAATCCGTGTTTTTTCCACCATTCGCCACATTATAAGCTTTGATATTTTTACGAATTTTTTGAAGGGCAACTTCTGGGGTATTTTTGATTAAATAATAAGTCGCCACAATAATATGTGCCGAATGTGTCCAGTCTTTAGCGGGCAATTTCCAGGTTTCAAAAAGCATGATAAAAAACTCGATTTCTTCGTCGTTTTGGAAGTTCATTTTTATAAATTGTGTTGAAGTATTGATGTGGTAAAATGAGGTTAGGAATTAAAGAAAGTTTAAAAGTATGCTTAAATTCGTTCCATTTCCGTCTTCGTCAACTCATGCACCACATCTCCAGTATGTGCAATCACATTGGGCTCAAATAACATAACCAAAACCACTTCGCCATTAGTTCGTGGTCGATGCTGCATGCCTTTCGGAATGATGATTAATTCACCCGCTTTCAAGATTTGGGTCGTTTCATTTCCTTTCTCGTCGCGCAAATCCATGATAAGATTGCCTTTAAAAATCAGAAACAATTCATCCTCGTTTTTATGGTCATGCCAAACGAAGTCACCTTGCAATTTTGCTAACTTAACGTGCTGACCGTTAAGTTCACCGATAAGTTTTGGCGTCCAGGTTTCCTGAAATTTAGCGAATTTGTCGAAGACGTTGATAGGTTGTGGTATCATATTTTTTTGAAAGGCAAGTTAGGGAATTTGTGAAAAATAACCTAAATGAATGATGCTAATCCCTCGAATCATAGGACAGTAAACTTTATGAATGAAATTTAAAGGTAGCGCAGAAATCATTTACTTTAGAATAAGTCTTTAGCCCCCTCGCGGCGATTCGAATAATAGACAATGAACTAAAGATTTTCGCCATTAAATGCTCTGAGCGCGTAAGTTTATTTTAACTAAAAAAAGCCCACAACCGGATGATTGTGAGCTTTTTATATTTTGAAAATCAAGTTAAAAATATGAACTCAATTTATTAAATCAACTATTTACGCTTGCCACCTTTCAATTCATCTTGCAAAGTTTTCAACGTTGTCCAGTCACCTTTTGTTGCCAATTTTGCTTGTTCTGCCCAAGTGGTTGGAACGTGCATTTTGAAACGAGGACCTGCATTTTTCAATACTGTTTTCAAAGTTGTGATTTTCGCTTTTGACAATTTTGCAAAAGTATCAATACCATCTGCTACTAATAAAGAAGCGATTTTTGGTCCGATACCTTCAATTTTTGTCAAATTATCTGCACCTTTTGCTTTTGCAGTAGTTGCTTTTTTAGCAGTGGTTTTCTTAGCAACAGATTTTGCCGTTGCTTTTTTAGTCGCAACTTTTGCTTTAGCTGTTGTTTTTTTAGCAACTGCTTTTTTCTTCGCAGGCGCTTTTACTGGTGTTTCAGCAATTTTGAAAATTGTTGGCAATTCAATTACAGAGTTCATGACACCTGTAAATGGAGTATCAACGTATTTGTCAGCCGCCCAGTCATTTTCCCATTGAAAATTATCTGTACGGTATCGGAATTCATATGTTTGACCAGCTTCCAAACCTATTTCAGCGAAATAAGCATCGTCGCCTTCTGTCATTGGAATACCTTTTTCCCAATTCCATTGGTTAAAATCACCCAAAACACGTACTTCATTCGCATTTTGAACTGCTTCTTTTGGCAAAGTAAACGTAACTTTGCACAATGGAGATTTTTTTAGAAAATTCTTCTTAATCATGATTAGTAGTTAAAAAAAGTGGTATTTAAATTTATTTCTTTTTTAGAAAGAGAGATAATGTTTTCTGTAAAAGAAAGTACAAAATTATGGGGTTTTAAACATAAAATGCAAATTATATTCCAACTATTTCAGGAGCGTTTTGAAGAAAATTTGGATGCCTTACTTTTATTTTGTGTAGCGAAAACAGAAGAAACAATATTTCAACAGAATTAAATTTGGCGAAAGATAAAAATTGGATTAATTTACTGAAAATCAGCATTTTAAGATAAAAACACGTTCTTATTGTAAAATTTACGTTAAGCCTATTTTAATTATAAAACCTGCATTCTAATTATTAGCGAAACATTTATTTCCAAATTATATTTCAACCTTCTAAAAAACATTTAAGATGGAACTTTATTCTACATCTGTAAAAACATTTACCTTAGTGAAATGAATTCAATAACTTGAACCATTATGCTTGTTCTTTTTCCTTCTAAAAACCTTTAAAAATAAGTCCGTAACGCGGCTATGCACTGATTTTTAAACCTTTTTACAAGAAAAAATTACGGCGCATTCTGGCTCAACTTATTAAATTCATTTCACTTAAATTTTAAAATAAAAAAATGCGCTTAAAATTCACCTTTGTCACGTTCTTTATTTGCTTTTG
>CAYUNA010000772.1:0-2634 GCA_964445895.1 uncultured Saprospiraceae bacterium
GGCGGCTTTAGCCGCCGAGCAAAACGTAAAGAAGGTTTTTACACTCTGTATTAAAAATAAAAATAGTCCGCGCCAATCAATGACACGGACTATAATTTATTTTGTTAAAATCGAATTTTCAAAACATGCTACCCGCCAACCGTTTCTAAATATCGACATTTGCATACTTCGCATTCGCTTCAATGAATGCACGACGTGGCGGTACTTCATCGCCCATCAACATACTAAAAACACGGTCAGCTTCCATGCCGTCTTCGATGCCTACTTGTCGCAACATTCGAGAAGATGGATCCATTGTGGTTTCCCATAATTGCTCTGCGTTCATCTCTCCAAGACCTTTATAGCGTTGGATTTTTACAGATTTATCGTCTTCACCTTTCGAGTAAGATGCTACTGCTGCCTTCCGTTCCTCGTCATTCCAGCAGTACTGAAATTGCTTACCTTTTTTTACCATATACAATGGCGGCGCAGCAATATAAACGTGTCCCTTATCAATTAATGGACGCATATAACGGAAGAAAAATGTCAAAATTAGCGTAACAATGTGACTACCATCAACATCGGCATCACACATGATGACTACCTTATGATAACGTAATTTTTCTACATTTAAAACGCGTTCGCCTTCCTCATTTTCTTGAATACTGACACCAAGGGCAGTAAACATATTTTTAATCTCTTCGTTCTCGTAAATTTTATGTTCTAACGCTTTTTCAACGTTCAAAATCTTACCCCGCAATGGCAAAATCGCTTGAAATTTTCGATCACGCCCCTGCTTTGCCGTTCCACCTGCCGAGTCTCCCTCAACTAGGAAAATTTCGGATTCATCTGGCACTCTCGAAGAGCAATCGGATAATTTACCGGGTAGACCGCTACCTGTCAACACGTTTTTACGTTGCACCATTTCTCGTGCTTTCCGTGCTGCGTGTCGCGCTGTTGCTGCAATAATTACCTTATCAATAATTTTTTTCGCTGACCTCGGATTTTCTTCCAACCAATAGTCGAGGACTTCACCAACTGCCCGCGAAACAATACCAGTTACTTCACTATTTCCTAATTCTCCTTTAGTTTGTCCCTTAAACTGAGGATCAGGCACTTTTACCGATACAATCGCCGTCAAACCTTCCCGAAAATCTTCTCCTGAAATGGTAAATTTCAGCTTAGAAAACATATTATTTTTCTCGCCGTAATTTTTAAATACCCGATTGACCGCCCGTCGAAAACCATTCACATGCGAACCACCTTCTCTTGTATTAATGTTATTAACAAACGAAAATAGATTTTCAGAATAAGACGTATTGTACTGCATCGCCACTTCTACTTCTACATTCTCTTCCTTTCCAGTAACGTGAATTGGCTCTTCCAAAATTGGTGTTCGCGCTTCATCCAAATACTTAACAAATTCTTTTAAACCACCCTCTGATAAATAATCAATTCTTTTGAAACTACCATCTTCCTCTTTTTCACGCTCATCGGTCAAACTCAGCTTTAGCCCTGCATTCAAAAAGGACAATTCCTTCATCCGTGTGGCTAAAGTCTCGAATTTATAAACCGTTTCATCAAAAATCGTCGGGTCTGGCAAAAAGGTAATGTTCGTTCCTCTATGGTCAGTGTCACCTATTATTTTAACCTCGCTTGTCGGAATACCTTTCGAGTATGTTTGCTCAAACTTTTTCCCTTCGCGGTGAACTTCAGCTCGCAACTCAACCGATAAGGCATTCACACAAGACACCCCTACACCATGCAGACCACCCGATACTTTATAGGTGTCTTTATCGAATTTTCCACCGGCGTGCAAAACAGTCATTACAACTTCCAACGCAGATTTCTGCAATTTTTCGTGCATTCCTGTAGGAATACCCCGACCATTATCGCGTACAGTAATCGAATTATTAGGGTGAATTACCATATCGATTTGGCTACAATGACCAGCCAAATGCTCATCAATCGAGTTATCGACAACCTCCCAAACAAGGTGGTGCAAACCCTTCGAATCGGTACTACCGATATACATTCCGGGACGTAAGCGGACGGCTTCTAGCCCTTCTAAAGCCGTAATATTCCCCGCGTCGTAATTCCCTTTTTTTATCTGTTTTTCTTTATTTTCACTCATACCGCAAAGATACGATTTTTAACTGAAAAAACACCAAGTAAACACCTTGTTAAGTTGATTTTGACAAGCTATTTTTTAAATGTTCCAAAATGCCATAAAACGCCCGACGGGTCATGAAGAAAACACTCTCTTCCCCAGTCATTTTCTATAATTTTGGTGAGTTTGACTTGCTTGTATTTCTTAGGTAACTGCTTATCTACCAACCGTTTGTAATAATCATCTAAATTTTCAACTTCCAAAAAAATCATTGAATTTTCTATCCATTCTTTAGCATAATAATCTTGTAAATAAAAACCAAGATTATCATCTATTTTAAAATAAATCATTTTTTTACCAACTATTATTTCTGTGAAGTCTAGTTCTTTGTAGAATTGTCGGGATTCGGCGTAATTTTTTGCACCAATAAAGGTGCGTATGGATTTGTATGGATTAGAAGTCATTTTAAGATAGATTTGAGTTTATAGGACGAATTTATGTTAATATCTGCACGAAGTCCTTTTTTTTTGAGACGAAGCCAAAAA
>CAYUNA010000773.1:0-2632 GCA_964445895.1 uncultured Saprospiraceae bacterium
TTTATTCGCAGTTTCTCCGATATGGAAAAGATATTCGAAGTCAAGTGTTACCAAAATTTCCACCATTTCCCCTTAAAGAACCCATTGAGCCGGCTCGGATTTTAGTTTAAAAACTAATCATTTTCGGCTCAAAATGAACTGCATTTTTTTATGAGAAAACCCTTACGAATAATATGACATTTCATATAACTAAAGATACAGGCTATAGCTTCACCCACTTCCTCACCTCAAATCCTCGCTCATTCTCAATTCTAACAAAATAAACACCATTTGCAAATCCAGACATATCAAAACGATTAGAATGAGCCATACTTTGCTGCAAAAGTATTTTTCCATCTACATTCAAAATACTGACATTCAGATGATGACCAAATTCCTCGCCGACAAAAACCTCCAAAAACGCCCCACCCGGATTCGGCGAAACCACGAGTCCGAAATCAAAAATTTCCTGAACGTTATCCACCACATCAAAAAACGCAGCATCCATAGTTCCCAAACTCAACGTATAATAACTCCCACTTGCAGATGTCTCCAATTTCACCGTTTTCACTACATAAATACTTTCACCAATCAGTGGCGCAGCATCCGTAAAATTTAGGTCAACAACAGGCGCATCATTCAGTTTTTCTAAAGTCGAAAACACTGCATTGGTTCGATAAATATGATAGCCCACAATATCTGTTTCGTCAGGTGCATTCCAAGTCAATTGCACGGTCTGACCTACGGAATCTGCTACCAAATTCAACGGTGATTTCACAGGAAATAATCGCAAAGTCGGGTCACCCAACAAAGACACATGTACCAGTTGCGGGCCTGGATTATAATCTTCAATTGTACTATTTTGCGTCCGCAACAACGAGTAACCAATCGGCTGTCCCTGCGCCATATGATGCAATGAATACGGCGGATTGCCCACCCAGGCATTCGTCAGCGTCAAGCCTTGTGCAAGCGGTGCACGCAAGAAATTATCCGGATTATCCCAGTCTCCAAACTGACTCCCCAACATCATCGTAAATACCGTCTGCAAGTCAGCATTCGCAAAATCAGCCGTCGTCCCTACCCCATCCGCACTCACATGCGAACCTCCGCCACAGCCGTACGAAAACAAATAAGAATCATTGCTCATTTCTGTAAAATAATCCGCCGCAAAAACGCTGTCTGCTGTAAAAAAAGTAGAGAAATTGCGCCACGCACTCGCTGCTGGTGCGCCCAAAATCACATTCAAATTATCGTCAATTAACGCCTGTCTTTTCACCTCCGTTTCTCCCGTTTTAAAAGCATGGTTTTTTACCAAATATTGCCGTGTCAACGCGGTATCATCCTCTGCAAAAGCAGGCAAATCCGTTAAATCCACTCGTCCAACCTGCAATTCCATCGGCGACGGTAAGATACTTTGGTCGAATTTTCCATCGCCTGGCAAGTTGTGGTTTCGGTCAAATTGCGCCGTCGTCACACTCACCGTTTCATCCGTCCAAACACCATCCATATCGCCATAATAACAATCTGCTGGCCAAGCCCCTTCGTGATTTTCAATATGTCCATCGGGATAAATCATACCAGCATACGGCACAGGAATATGCCCCAATAACATCACCGTCGTCAAATTATCCACCGATTCATACACATCTTTAATCTCCGCTTTCACGGCGGTCACTTCCTCATTTCGATTCACATATTGAGTATAAACGTCGTAGCCATCCAGCCAATAATCCATTTTCAACGCTTCAATCTCTGTCGCCAAACTCGTCTCATATTCTTCATCAATCAACAACAACAATCCACCTTTTTCATCAATCTCCGGCACTTTTATCCCTGTCAAAATAAACCCATATTTCGAGTTTTCTGGATTGATACTTCCCACTGGTGGCGACGCCCCTAATTCCTCTCCCGTCTGTTCGTTCGTCAAATTCCAATACATATTTTTTGCAAATAAATCAGGTAAAATCGTAATGATAACTTCTTGATTTTCAGTTGATTCTCCACAAACGGCAAATGTCATTTCCTCCAAAAAATCAAACTCTCCTCCACTTGCTACGACTTCCCCACACACGGAAACTTCATAAAATCCTGTTCCATAATTACAGCAAATTCCATGTCCATGAATGTTCCCAATCGCAAACGTCGCATCCGTTCCTCCCGCTACTAAAATCGTATCGCGCAGATACTCTTTTTCTTTTTTATAAAAAGCATATTCATACGCTACACCTACTTCAATCTCAGAATCCGACCATTCTAATGCCCCAAATGGCAACTCCGCAATCGGCGCACCCCAAGACGTTGCAGAAAGGTCTTTTTTGTAAATTTTATAACTCCCCTCACTCCAGTCAAATGGCCACGAAAAATCAATCTGTGGCGGATTTTCTTGTACCACTGCGCTGACTTCGACAGAACGGTTGTGTGGTCCTTGCGCAGACAGATAGTTATTAGAAAATAAAACCAGAAAGATGGATAATACAAAAGTCTTAGAGACCTTTGTATTGTGTTTGATTGTAGCTTTTTGCAATGACATTGATTTTGTTTTTTATTTTTTGACGCTGGTTGAACTGATTTTTATGATTTTCGCTGATTTTATTTCATTAAGGGAGTTTGTAATAAATAATCTACCCACTCTGACTCGTTACCTCCACAAGGT
>CAYUNA010000774.1:0-2630 GCA_964445895.1 uncultured Saprospiraceae bacterium
CAAGAAAAAATTACGGCGCATTCTGGCTCAACTTATTAAATTCATTTCACTTACGCAATTCTATGAAATTTAAATTCAATAACCTTCTTCTTTTTATTTTTCAATGCTTAACAATTTTTGTTAGTGTTGAACAAGCAGCAGCGCAAGTTCCATTTACTTGTGAAGGACAAGTATTTTTAGTATTTCAAGAAGATGATAACTTAACTGAAATGGGCACGAACTCCAGTAACAATGCCCTGATTTTTTCTGATATTAATTCGATGTTAGGTTTAAATATCAATGCACTTGGATTTAGAAAAACTGACCGTTTGCTATATGGAATTGACCCAGTCAATCATTTTTTGTATCGAATAGATGCGATGGGAACGATTGAAAACTTAGCTTCTTTGAATTTGAATGCAGGCGAGACGTATGTAGCAGGTGATATTACAAATGATGGAAAATATTTAGTAGCTATCGGTTCTTCTAATGGCGTCGCGTCTTCAATTGTAAAAATTGATTTAGAAGACAATCTGTACTCCACGGAGTTTAGTGGAGTCAGTAATAACAATATGGATATTCGGGACATCGCTTTTGCCCCAGCCAATAATTTAGCGTATGGATACGATGGTATTGGTCGTCAAATTGTGCTAATTGATATTGATGATGGTTCGTCTATCCCCTTAGCTATTTTGAATGCGCAGAATGATATTTTTGGCGTTTATTTTGACGCATTTGGAAATTTATTTGCCTATGGAAGCACCATTTTTGGAGTAATTAATGCCCTTTTTTCAATTAACAAAACGACTGGCGAGGAAACGTTTTTAACTACTGGGGCAGTTTTTACTTTGTCAGATATGGCTTCTTGTCCTTATGCTGTAGAGATAAAAAATGGAGCAAACACTACTTCTACTTTTCCATGTAGCGAAGTCGAATATACCTATTCTATTGCTAATCAGTCTGGTCAGACGTTAACCAATTTGACGATAGAACAACAACTACCCGAAGGATTCACGTTGATAGATATTGTGGATAACCCACTGGGGGGTATTCAGGATATGACCGTTGCACCAGCTGTTTTAAAATTGGAAAATATCACTCTGCCGTCAGGGACTTTTGAAATTAAAGTTTTGACAGAAATCGGCGATATTCCCGCTAATGAATACAATAGCCAAGTGACCATCACTAATCTGCCCGTAGCATTGGGTAGTATTAGCTTGTCCGACGACCCTGCAACGGTGCTTTTTGAAGACAGTACCTTAGTGGAGGTCATTAGAGTAGACGAAGACAGTATTTTTACGACTAATTTACTTTGTGCGGGCGACCAATTGCTGTTGGACGGTAGTGCGTTCGGCAATGATATTCTTTGGAATACAGGGGCAACAGGAGGAGAGATAATCGTTGACAATCCAGGTATTTATTATTTTGATGCAGGAAATGCCTGCCAATCTATCCATGTTAATTACGAAGTGACCGTTGCCACCTGCCCTTTTACGATTGAGTTGGGGCTATACATTGACCCACCAGAGTCTCTACCGTGTAGTGAAGTGATTTATCGCTTTTACTTGGATAATGATTCTGGCAATGAACGGACGAACGTAGGTTTGTTGGACACCTTGCCTGATGGCTTTAGTCTAATTGACGTGCTTTCCAACCCTTTTGGTGGACAATTGAAACCTGATTTGCCGCCGAATCTCATTCAAATGGAGGGACTAACCATGCCGCTGGGAGTTGATTCTATAGACTTCTTAGTCGAAATTGGTGATGTCAATCCAGGGGTTTATTTGAATCGTGGTCAACTCTATAACTTACCAGCGAATATCGGAATGTTTCGTTTTTCCGATAATCCTTTTACTCAACTTGT
The DNA here is from genome assembly GCA_964445895.1 of uncultured Saprospiraceae bacterium. Taxonomy (GTDB): domain Bacteria; phylum Bacteroidota; class Bacteroidia; order Chitinophagales; family Saprospiraceae; genus CAYUNA01. The sequence goes on from CAYUNA010000774.1 coordinate 1,844, forward strand.
TGATAGTACGGCGGTCGAAGTTTTCGGCACGGAGTCGGATTCGATTTTTATCACAGAATTAATCTGTGAAGGAGAAGAGTTGATATTGGATGCGATGGATTTTGGTATCAATCATTTGTGGTTTGACGGCTCAACCAATACGCAATATTTGGTGAGAGAACCCGGAAATTACGATTTGGTTTTATTTAATGGTTGCGAACCGACTTATGTTTTTTATGAAGTGGTCGCAGCTCCAGAGATTGCCGTAAGCATTGCAGAAGATGAATATCTAATTTTTCAAAGTGAAACCATTGAATTGGCGTTATCTATTCAAAATGGAGACGATAGCCTGTCGATTCAGTGGACAGATTTATTAGACAACTCGCTTTCTTGTGAAGATTGCCTGACTGCAACTGCCCAGCCTTTTTTTGATACAGAATATGGAGTACTGGTTGGTAATGAATTTTGCACCGATTCGTTAACGATTGTTGTTGAAATTGATGAAAACCGTAGAATTTATGCGCCAAATGTCTTTTCACCGAATGGCGATGGTTTTAACGATATTTTTTATTTACAAACACCTGATTTTGGAGTGTTGCATTATTTGAAAATATTTGACCGATGGGGGAGTTTAATTTATGAAACGGATGAAGCTGTCTTCAATCAATCCATCAATGGCTGGGATGGTGGCTGGCGTGGTCAAAGACAATATGAGGGGGTCTTTGTCTGGGAAGCAGAGATTGAGTTTATTGATGGAACACGGTCTGTTTTTGCTGGAAGTGTCGCTATTTTAAAATAACCCTTCTAA
>CAYUNA010000775.1:0-2630 GCA_964445895.1 uncultured Saprospiraceae bacterium
GATACCTTGAAGGTATCCGCTACCCGCGCTTAATTCAACAGCATTGCCCTTTAGGAGTCGGGGGGATGAATAGTAAACTGAGATTGCAAAACTTCGTGCACTCCTAATTAGCAATGGGCAATTTGCAATGTGGCTGTATTAAAAGGAAATTTTTCTCGTTAAGAGAAAAATTAAAATTCTAAAGACGGAGCAAAAGCCGTAATTTTTTTAAGAAAAATTACGGCTTTTGCTCCGTCTAAAAAAGAATATTTCGGGGTGCGTTCGGCCAGTAAACCTTTTGATACAGCCACGATAAAGTCTTGAAGGGGTAAAAGTGTTTTTTGTAAAACCACTTTTACTCGAATTGCCTACGTCCACAATATTTTTTAACACGCCCTATTGCACATTGCTAATTGCACATTCGATAACTGTTCTAATCTGCTGGTTGAAAATAATAGTTGTCAAATTTTAAAATATGGACAAACTTATTTTCAAAATAATCAACTTTATTTATCATATTGTCATTGAACGTTGGATTCTCAATCACCGGTTCAAAAAGCATCGTAGATTGTAGGTACTTGGCTTCTTCCTTATCCAATGATAGTGGAAATTTCGTTCCATATTTTTGCAACATTCGTCCTGTAAACATCGTCACATCGTAGCCTAAAACTGCTTCATCTTCTGGTGCGATTTTATAGCGTTCAAAATACTTCTTTTTAAATAGGCGGACTTCAGGATTGTAGCTATCCACAAACGAACCGCTACTGACGTGGACATTCAAATTTTCATAATAATCAAAATCAATCCGTCCGAAGTTTTGCCAGGTTGGTAAACCATAAACGACGATGCGGTCACCTGCTTTTCTACCAATCGCTAATTTTCGCAAAAGGGCATATACAAAGGTTTCACTTTTGTAAGAAGGTACTAAAAATACGGTTGTTCGCCCTGGATTTACATAAGACTGTAACTCCATTTCGTTGAAATCTGCCGATTCTTCTTGTACCAGATATTGTCTAATTTGTGCGGTGTCCATTGCAGGCGATAATTCTACTTTAAATTGCTGCATGTAAGCCGCCAAATTTCGTTCATCTGCCTCGTCTCGCGCTACAATTACCATATCGTTCACACTGTATTTTTTCATGGCATGCGCCATAATCGCCTTACAATGCGTCTGAATTGAAGGATTGACTTGCAAATAATTAGGATTTTCGGTAGTCATTTTCATAGAAGCGGAAAATGGCGAAACGACTACTGGACCATTCTTTTTTGCCCATTCTGCCACTTTATGGATATTGCTTCGGCGGTAAGGTCCAATAATAGCATCGGCGTTTTGCATTGCCTGATTGGTCGCTAAAAGGTTATTGACTCGACTCTCGTTGCCCCGAGTATCCAACACTTCTACTTGTAAATTTAGCCCCTCTTGCCGCAAAGCATCCAGCGCCATTCGCGAGCCTGCATAAAAATTAACTGCCCATTTTGACCGTTTATCAATTTTACTATCCGCACCATATTGCGCATTAAAAGGCAACATCATGGCGATATTATACGAGCCTTTCAAAATCGAACCAGTCGCTGCTGTGTTTCCAGAGTCTCCGTTATTGCCAGTTGTTGGAATGTCCGTAAATTCCTCGTCCGATGTGATTGGCGGAAATTTATTTGGCGGCAAATCTACCCATTCTACGGTATCCAACTTTGTGGTTACCTCTTGTACCGTTTCCCACTCCCCAGTTTCGGGATTGTACTTTCGCGTCCCTTTGATTTCCCCTAAATCTTCGGATTCCTTATAGACTTTATCCGTATCTGTATCTTGCGCAGGTTTGAACATATCGCAAGAAGAAACAAGGATTAGAAGTCCAAAAATTAAGGTAAAAAATTGTAATTTATTCGTTTTATTTGTCATGTCAAATATTTTATGGCGCACGGTTTTCGGCGCATGGCACACGGATTTACAAGCTTTAGGGAATTGGTAAAAAATAACCTACCCATTATTTAAATTATCATCTACACTTTAGACTTTATAAATTATAATCAATGCTGCTGGTGGATATTTTCTCAAAATGATAACCCGTGAATTTCTTAAAAAAAAGGCTTTCTTAAAAAATTAAAAGACAAATCTTAATTGGTTTTAAGTCGCCAAAAAAAATTGAAGCCTATTCGCAAAGAAAGATTCCCATGTTTTAATCGTTTTACCGTTTCTGAATTGTCTTCAAACGAGAAAAAATATCTTGGGCCGATTGACAATTCTGCACCGAACTTTTGAGAAAAAAAGATTTTCGTCCCAATTCCTAACCCCGAGGCTAATCCATTTGCAGCGTATCGTTGATTTCTGGGGTCTTCTGTATTAAGTTCATTAATCAGTTTGGCAAATCCCGTATAAACATTTATGAAAGTAATACTTTTTTCATCTATTTGAACTCCTTTTCGAACTTCTAAATTGACAAAAGTAGATTTATTATATGCGCCGTCGTTCCGGGTTTCATCAAAAATGCTTATCGCAGTCCCTAATTCAATACTCCATAAATTTTCAAACTCTCTCTCCAATGCCAAACTGTATAAAGTAGTCGTATTTGCTTGAAGCGGAACGTAAAAGAATTTTCCTTTTAAATAGAGGTTTTGACCAACAGCAATCGCTGCCAAATTCATGATAAAAG
>CAYUNA010000776.1:0-2629 GCA_964445895.1 uncultured Saprospiraceae bacterium
AAGATACAGTTTATTATCTATTTTTTGTCCGTCCGCACTACGGGTTTTCTAGTTATAGAGGTCATCATTTTGATTTTTTGCAAAAAATCAAAATGATGACCTCTGAAAAAAAAATCTGTGGTGCGGGCGGACAGAGAATCGCTATTGAACTTGCGAATAATAATTGATATGGTCAAAAATGTTTTTTGTCGGGTCAAGTCATCATTTAAACCCCTTTTTAAAAATCTTCTAAGAAAATTCATCACCATAAACTTCTTTCACTTTCCCAGTCAATGCTTTGATTTCTTGCTCTTTTGACTTCGGATAAATCATCAAAACATCCGCTTCATCGACAATAATATAATCGTCCAAATCCCTCAATACTACCAATTTATCTTGCGGTACTCTGATTAAATTATTGGACACATTTTCCATTAAAACACGGTCGCTATTGACTACATTCCCGTGTTCATCTTTTTCAATTTCAGCATGAAGCGACCCCCAAGTCCCTAAGTCTGACCATCCAATTTCGGAGGGAATCGTATAGATATTATCTGACTTTTCCATAATGGCATAATCAACGGAAATGCTGGGTGTTTTCGGATAATTTTCGTTGATAAATTCTTGCTCGCTCGTTGTGTTATAGTACGGATAACCAGCTTCTAAAAGCTCGTAAATTTTCGGCGCATTTTTTTGAAAAGCCTTTAATATAGTCTTGGCTTTCCAAACAAAAATCCCTGCGTTCCATAAATAATCGCCGCTTGCTAAATATTCGACAGCTTTATCACGAGGTGGTTTTTCTGTGAATTTTTTAACTTTATTGACATTGTTTTTTCCACCTTTCTCAAAATTGATATAACCATACCCCGTATCTGGTCGGGACGGTTCAATACCCAAAGTCACCAATGCTTCATTATTATTAGCGAAATCTAAGGCTTGTTTAATTTTTTCAATAAAAGCATCCTCTTTCAAAATAATGTGGTCAGACGGCGCAACAACGAAGTTGGCTTCGGGATTCAGATTGTGTAATTTGAAGCTCGTATACGCAACACACGGCGCGGTATTGTTGCGCGATGGCTCGCAAAGTATCTGATTATCGCTAATTTCAGGAAGATGTTCTTTCACCAAATCCTTATAAATTTCATTGGTTACAATAAAGATATTTTCCGCTGGACAAAGTTTTAAAAAACGCTCAAAAGTCAGGCGGATTAATGATTTCCCAACACCCAGAATATCTAAAAATTGTTTCGGTGTATTCGTTCGACTCGCTGGCCAAAACCGGCTTCCAATCCCTCCTGCCATAATGGCTACATAATGGTTATTATTCATGTGAATTAAGTTTTCTTCATTTATTAGACTTTATCAATGAGATTTGAGTGGCTTTACACTTGCTCAACCTCATTTATAAAGTTTATTTTAGCAACAAAAGCCGCTATTATCCTTATTACTTCAAAAATCGCGCAAGATAAGGAGTAAGGGGAGAGTTTTCCTATATTTCTAATAAAAATGGTTAATTTACTGGTAGTGCATCAAACAAGAGTCATCACCAACTTACTTTCGTCTTTTATCAAATCGAACCCACCAATACATATTTTTACTAAACCATTTTCGTTGTAAATCACTTGCTTTAACCTGTTTGATTGAAAACTGATTGTTATTCATTCCAGCTTCCAACAGTGACTTGGTCAGTGTTCCAATACGGTTTTCACTCATTTCATCCTCTCCTTTGACCAGCACAAATACCAACTTACTTCGGCTAAAAGACATGTATTGCGCAATGTTCAAAACAGATTCGTTTGCCTCCGTAGTGAGTTTATCAGAGAACGCAACGAATTTTAATTTTTCAAACGATTCAGACAAGGAAGCCCGCCCCTCAATAATGTTATAGAAAGATTCTAAACGGAGTTGTTCCTGATAAGCTTCATTCAAAGCGATTAGTTTAGCATCAAAATCCTCTTCTTTCACTACAGGTTTCGTACTAATCTTAGCATATTCGAGTTCGCCCGCAGCTTCCTGACAGCCCATCGGCGAAAGGTGTGAGGCATAGTCCAGTAAGACATTTCCAAAATAATTATCCTCTGCGTCGTCCAGAAAATTAGCTCTTAACTCAATGTAATCCCATTCGTGCTTTGGCTCAATTTTAAATTGGTACTCCAGCCAATTCGTGTTGACAATCGCTTCAGTTTTCCCCAATAATTCTCTCTTTCGCAAATCGGGATGTCCACCCCAAATTTCTAATTGTACTGGATTTTTAAAGGAAACCACTTCATCTGTTATTGGACTGAAAGCCTTATAAGTAACAGAACGAGCAAGGTATACGCCAAACAAATAACAAGTTTTGGGCAACAACGGCGAGGACAATTCCTGACCGATGCTTTCCACCGTTCCATCCGATTGAGTGACCATACTTAGATAAGTATTGCCGTGAAAAGGTTGATTGTATATCTCAAATTGCCCTGAAGGTTGAGTATCGGGCTGCGCATTTTCTTTTGTAGCTGCACTTTCCCAACAATTGGGAAGCACTTCTTCCTGCGGAAATCCTTCAAAAGATAGATTGCATAAATAAATGGTCTTTTGGGCATTAGTAATTAAAAAAGTAAATTGTAAGATTAGAAAGAGTGCTGTTTTCATGATTTTGATTTATAAATTT
>CAYUNA010000777.1:0-2625 GCA_964445895.1 uncultured Saprospiraceae bacterium
AAAAGGCATCTTCTCAAAAACATCCTTAAAAATCTTGAGAAAGTAGGTAATACCCGAAAAATCAAGTAATCTCCAGAATGTTAAAATCATTCTCTTTCTTCTACAGCAATTCTATTGCTTTTTTAGCCTAATTTATTTTACCATTTCATTTACAGATTGATTGGGTTAATCTTGAGTTTTTTCTAATTATTCTGCTATCTAAATTTACTTCCTCAATCTTTTGTGCCCTTACTTTTCTGATAAAAACGAGATACCTTCAACTTGTAAAGGATTTGCTTTAAGTAAAAATATGAAAATCACTTTGAATACAATTTCATATTGTACGTTGCTTGTCTGTCATTAATTTGTTCAGACTTATCTTTCTATGAGATTCAATAGTTCATTAATTTTTTACTCATTTATAATAATCTTACAGGAAAAATATAAAAGAGTAATTGCTAAAGTTCAACTAACTGCTGCTTTAATGTTTTGATTTTTGTCTCATAAACCGAACTAACTTTTACAAAATGCTCTGGCAACTTCTTCTTAATTGTATTCCTGTAAGCTGCACGAACCATTGGATTTTCCATATTTTCATCAAATGATAAAGCGTGATTATATTGAGAAAATCGTGAAGAACAGACGATTTTTAATATTTCTGCTCTTAACGTCGTATTTCCATCTAATAACAAATGAATAATTTCATCTTCCTCTTTCATATATTCCAACTGTAACATTTTGAGGGATTCCTTAATTTGCCTTTTCATGTATTCAATCTCTTCCTTTTTCTCCTTTTTCTTCAAAATTTCTTGACGCTTAATTTGAGTAGTATCTACCACTCCCTCTTTTTGAACCATCGTATTTAAATATCCTCCGACATTTGGAATTTTCTTGCCCGCCTCTATCTGTTGAAGCGTATAAGATATGCCATTTTTTATTTGTTCTATAGGATATTTTTTTATCCAAGTCTGCACAGTATTCATTCCAATCCAAGTCTTCACCTGCTCATAAATTTCCATTTCAATCAAGGACGCTTCCTTCTTCTTTTTTACAGGTTCTATCACAATTCGCTCCTTTTTTTCTTCCCCTGGTTGATTGGAATAAATATGAAAAAGTAATTCATACACTGCCCTACCCCGCTTAATTGGCTCAAATTCAAAAGAAATGTCCGTATATTTTTTCAAGTCTCGCTGGGCTTTTAGCAAAACTCGCTGCTTAAAATTTCCATATAGTGGATAATTGTCCTTGTACTTTTTCTTACCATTGAGGTCAATTTCTTCAATCACACCAATGACTTCTTTCAATTCTTGCAGCAAAAATTTTCGTCGTCCAATTTTTTGGTATTGCTTCAATAACTCGTAAATCCTAATTGAATAGGAACTCGGCAATTTTAAAATATTGCTGACATCATAAGTTGTAAAATGAGATTGTAAGGACAACAAAAAGGGCTTCATCTTTGGGTGAAAAGAAATGTCAATAAATTTTGCATCTTCAACTCGCTCATTGGGTTCCAACAATTTTTCTACACCTACAACTATCGGCGTGCTCAATTCCATCAATCCTTCATCTGTATTCCGAACAACTTTGACCACTTTACTCATCAATTTCATTCCACCAGCACGCAATCGGTCATACGCATCGTTATTATTTTCTAATTGAAAATCCTTTACGATATCTTTCAGATAAATTCTATAATTTTGGAAATCATCATCGTCGCGCCGAACCATCGTCAACATTTTCGTAAATACCCGAGTCTCCCAAATATCAAATTTATAACGAGCCTCGACCAAGTCATTTGACTTGCGAATTAATTTAAGTACTGTTTTCTCTTTTTTCTTAACCATAATTAGCGAAATTTTAAACCAACTTCTTAGAACATGTCTAGTTTTTATACGAACTGAAAATCAATGATTTAAGGTTTTGACGAAGAATCAAATTCTTAAATGCTTGGTTTTCAGGAAGTAGAGAAACTAGACATGCGCTTAGTAATTGCACTCTATAGCGCCATTAATAAAACGTATCTTCAATTTATCTTTTCCTCAATTTGTTATAGTTCAAACTAAAATTATCCTCAACATGTTATACTTACTCCTCAATCTGTTATAGATAGAAAATAAAAAAATGCTATCCAAAATCCATTGATACTTCCCCTCACTATTCGAAATAAGGCTGCAAGTTAAAAATTATCCTCAATCTGTTATAGTTATTCCTCATTTTGTTATATTAATTCCTCGAAATGTTATAGTTACTCCTCAAAATGTTACAGTTATTCCTCATTTTGTTATAGTTAAGTGCTTAACAGATTGATTATCAATTGTTTAAAACGACCGAAAAGAATTAAAAGAGTAAAAAGAACTTAAAAGATGACAACAACAAGTAATTTACTCCTCAAAATGTTATAGTTAAACTTCCATTATTAGTCACATAAGCTTGTTGTTGCTTTTTTTATTAAAATTATTAGATAATTCCTTTAAAACACTTCAATTTGTGCCTACAATCCCATTTTGGAACAGCTAATCTATGTTAAAACGAAATCTGCTTCCTCAAAATGTTATAGTTCATATTTTTAAACTATAGCTAAATACAGTGTGCTAAAGGACTATCCTCATTATGTTATATTTAATAAAACGCTTAAATGCCTAGTGC
>CAYUNA010000778.1:0-2608 GCA_964445895.1 uncultured Saprospiraceae bacterium
AAACAGAGATTCCCTATATTCTGAAAATTTAGCCAATCAGCAATATCGAAGACGTGAAGTTAATTTCAAACTAGACTTGTTACCCTTTGAAAAGTGCTTTTTAAAGGGTAACAAGTCTACTAATGATTGCGTTTATCCGCCCCCCAAGCGAGTTTGTTTCTAATCGTTTTCATAAAGCCATGCCCTTGTAATTGTACCAATTTTATTCGGAAATCAGCTTTGCGAATTGCTAAATGAAAATCGGAAGTAATCAACTCATGCCGCGAATCTAAGGTGCAAAGGAAACTCTCTGCACGTCCTTCTATTTCAAAACTAACTACGGATTCGTCAGAAATGACAACGGGGCGGATGTTTAGATTGTGAGGCGCAACGGGTGTAAGCACAAAGTTTCCAGAGTTAGGAAAAATAATTGGCCCGCCACAACTTAAAGAGTATCCAGTAGAACCCGTCGGCGTTGCCAATATCACCCCGTCTGCCCAGTAAGTATTCAAATATGCCCCGTTGATATAGGTATGAATACTAATCATGGAAGAGGTATCGCGTTTTAAAATCGTAAAATCATTCAATGCAAAGTTGTCTCCACCAAACAATGATTGACTGGATTCGAGATACAATAAACTTCGATTCTCTATAGAATACCGTCCTTCTGTTAAGAGGTCAAGCGCATACTCAATTCTCGTTTTTTCAATGCTCGCTAAAAAACCCAATCGTCCTAAATTAATACCCAAAATAGGAACATTGGTATCTTTAACAAAAGTAATGGCGGACAAAATTGTTCCGTCTCCTCCCAGCGATATCACAAAATCAAACTTTCGTGCCTTGAAATCCAAATATCCTTGAAAACTCCCAACATTACTTTGAAATTCAATTTTGCCCTGCATCGCCTCCAAATACGGTTCGTAAACATACGCTGCAATACCTTTTTTGTGCAAGACATTAAAAAGTTCCTGAACAAATGGAATGTCCTGGTCTTTCAATATTTTAGAATAAATGACTAGTCTCATCTCTTTTTTAATTTAAAAATTAAGATTCCAATGTAAGAAAAATCCACTTTCCCCCAGTCGATTCACAGAATACTCCACTTGAAAAACTTTATCATAAAAAACGACAATATCTAACCCAACACCGCCTCCCCAAAGTAGTTGATTACGCAGGCTGTTGTTTTCGTTAAAAAATGGGTCATTAACGAATCCGAAATCGCTATTTAAGGTTAAATACCACTTGACGGGCATCGTTCGGAATTGACGAATTGGAATGATTTTGCCCCATTCAAAAATAAAATTCAATAACTCAAAACGCAATCGAGTTTTAGCGTAAGCATAATCCAATCCGTTGATAACATATAGTTCGTAGCCGCGTATAAAGTCGTTTTCATACCCCAAACCCAAATAGTTATAAAATGGTTGTCGCGACCGAATGAGTCCCAATTGACCTTTCCCAATAAGTTCTGTACTCCACTTTTTACTGATTGGAATGTATTTTTTCAAGGTCAAATACGCGTGTCCTGCATTGAATTCGTCAAATAATCCCAAGCCTTGTTTTTCGATAGAAAAAATCACTTGATGCCCATTCATCGGGTAAGGACGAATATCTCGCTTGTCATAATCAATGGTAAAATTTAAAGAAAAATAACGTTGTTTTAATCCTTCTTTAAAAAATTCGGGGTTCAACTCCTGTCGTACTTTTTCATCAATAATATTATAATGATAATTTAAAACTCCTTTATAAGTTGTGTATAAATTTGGACGATATTTCAACCCAAAGCCACCCCGAATCCGTCGCAATAAGACATCATTGGGGTCACGAAAAAACTCTAATGTATCATTTTTGACATTATACGATAATTCCTTGTTTTGAGAATATAAAATATTAGAAAAAACGCCTAAAGTTTGCTTTTTATTGATGCCTGGACGGTCGTAAGCCACTTCATATTTTTGAGTAAAACCGAATTGAGTCAACACTTCTAACCGGTCGTTTCGTCCAGTTAGATTGATGTGATAAAAACGAATACCGATATTGACTCGCTTGAGAGAGTGATTGTAAGTTTGCCACCATTCATTGAAATTTCGGTCACTCAACTCGATGATTGGGAAAGGATAAATGAACCAAAATTCCACTACTTCGACAGACATCGTCACCTCATTAGTTGCGGTGTCCCAGTCCTTGACATTTATTTTTACGGATGTAAACAAGCCCGTATTCATCAGTAAAGCTTGGTTTTTTGCAATCCGTACTGACAAATTACTCAAATGAATCGTATCACTTATTTTAAAATCAAACTCGCGGATAATGACATTTTCTTTCGTTTTTTTATTGCCATTAACTTCTATATTTTGAATCGAAATATAATCCGATTGCGCCGTCAAAAAAGTAGATAAGCCCATTCCTATACAGAGTAGTATTTGAACTTTCATTGTCAAATTCCTTTTTAAGTACTCGGACATAATTATTCTATGAATTTTAGAGCTAAGATTTTTTTGATAGTTTTTCTTTAAAAATCCTTTAATAGCCGTAGTTATTGAATGATTTTTAAAGAGAAAATATCGTAAAAAGATAGTTATAAAAACGTAGAATAAATATGTCCGGGTACTTAAGTACTCGGACATAA
>CAYUNA010000779.1:0-2603 GCA_964445895.1 uncultured Saprospiraceae bacterium
GTATTTAGAATTTTGCAAGTGCGTAACATAAGTCACTAATCGAAATAATCTACAAGTCTTGAAAATCATCACCTATCAGCAACTAAAAAATGCGCTGCCCTACCCTACCTTAATTGCTCATCTGCAAGCCGCTTTTTGCGAAGATATTACTGTACCGCTGCGACATCATCACCAATATAAAAACCCTACAGCTGGAGTAGATTCGACGCTGCTATTAATGCCTGCATGGAAAAGTGGTAATTATTTAGGGGTAAAAATTGTTACCGTTTCACCTAATAATGCTCAACATAATCTACCTTCTATTCATGGAGTATATTTGCTTTTTAATGCACAAACAGGCGTGCCAATTGCCCAGATGGATGCAAAAATATTGACTTCACGACGTACAGCGGCAGCTTCGGCGTTGGCTTCGAGTTTTTTGTCAAGAAAAAATAGTCGAACACTATTGATGGTTGGAACGGGAGCACTTGCACCTTGTTTGATAGAGGCGCATGCCACAGTTCGACCAATTGAAAAAGTGCTGGTTTGGGGTCGAAATTTTGCGAAAGCGAAAAAAGTCGCGACACAATTGCATTTACCCAATCTCGATATTCAGCCCATTAAAAATATTGAAACCGGAATTATGGAAGCTGATATTATTACCTGCGCGACGTTGAGCCAACAGCCCTTGGTGCTTGGCAAATACTTAAAACCAGGACAGCACCTCGATTTAGTTGGTTCATTTAAACCCGATATGCGAGAGGCAGATGATGAAGCAATTCAAAAATCTACCATTTTTGTCGATATACTCGAAGGGGCGACGAAGGAATGCGGCGATATACTTGTACCATTAGAATCTGGTGTTTTAAAAATGGAAGACATTCAAGCAGATTTATTTGGTTTATCTCAAATGAACATTTTTCAAAGAAAAAACGAACAAGAAATTACGCTTTTTAAATCGGTTGGTCATGCTTTGGAGGATTTGACAGCAGCAAGAATTGTTTTTGAAAGTATTTTTTAGTAGTCCATTTAATATACTATAATTCCTCTTCAGGTTAATTTAAGTGCCTTTTTTAAAATTATTTTCAAAAAAAAATAAAATTACTAAGCCCTCAAAAACAAACCATAAACAACTCTAATTCAGCAACTTACACTAAAAAACAATCCATTTCAAGCCCTCAAAATAATGTCCCAGCAGCGACACTTTTAATTAAAATTCATTTTACATGTTGCAACATACGTGTTTAAACACATATCTTTGCATTATCAAAACGAATTAAAATCAACTAAAACCATTATTACTAATAACATTAAAAATTAAAAAGAAAGATGAGACAATTTTCAGTTCCAACAAGAGACCAAGTCGAACCAAAGGCACAACAAATTTTTGACAACTTGGAAAAGCAATTGACATTCGTACCGAACCTCTACGCAGTTCTTGGCTACTCTCCAGATGCTTTGGAAGCTCTGTTGAATTTCGGTGGAACAATCGGTAAGAGCAGCTTCAACAATAAAGAATTGGAGGCAATTAAATTAGCTGTTTCGGAAGTAAATCAATGTTCTTATTGCTTAGCAGCACACACTGCGATTTCAAAAATGAATGGACTCACAGAAGCAGACACCCTTGATTTGAGAGCAGCTACTTCTGACAATCCACGTTTTGCAGCCTTGGCACAATTGGCAAAAAGCGTATCCGAAAACCGAGGAAAAGCAAGCAACGAAGCCGTTGAGAACTTCTTTGCCGCAGGATTTGACAACAAAGCATTAATTGATTTAGTAGGGGTGGTTATCGAGATTAGCTTTACCAATTACCTTCACAATTTGACGCAAATTCCAGTTGATTTCCCAGCAGCGAAGTCTTTGGAAGCTGTAGCATAAAAAATTTTAAATCAATACATGTTTAAACTTGCGTGTTTAGACATTTTAATTAATTAACCATAAGAAATTAGCTGTATAGCAGCTTAGTTCTACTTTGGTACTTTAGATTTTGGTTTTTTTCCTAAGTAGTAAGTCAAGCTAATTATGATAAGTTGACTTACTACTTAGGATTCTTAAAAAAATAATTATCATGATGAAATCCATTTTCAAAATCACCCTATTCGCTCTTGTATTTTTGAGCACCCAAAACATTTTTGCTCAGAAAAAAGCAATGATGGACGACCACAAAATGACGAACAACGATGTGACCGTCATTCACCTGACGCAAACCAAAGGAGAGTTTGACACGCAATCTCTCAATCTTAAACCTGGCAAATACATCTTTGAAGTAACCAATAAGGGAGTAGATCATGATGTTGCCTTTATGCTTGTGCCTTCGGATAAACCCAAAGATGCGATTCAAGCAGCTGGTTTACCAGAACTTTTGGAAGACGGTGAGACCCAACGATCAGGCGTAGTCGAATTGACAGCAGGTACTTACAAATACAATTGCCCCCTCAATCCGACCCCCCAATATACTTTGACGGTAGAATAATACAACATGCTTAGTTTTGTATGAGGGCACCGTCAACATTAAGTTTTCGGTGCTTTTTTTGTACCTGAAAGCAACTCCTAACTGATGTTGTGCGCCTGTGGGTTTCTCAAAGGAAAACGTACAAAGTGCGTAAGTGCCTCGTGGCACTTAA
>CAYUNA010000780.1:0-2600 GCA_964445895.1 uncultured Saprospiraceae bacterium
GACATATTTATTCGCCTATATAGTAGTCCGCTACTTTAGTAGCATGAGAGATGTAGCTAGCTAATTTTCAACAATTTATACAAACCACGCTACTAAAGTAGCGGGCTACTATCTACTTAAAGCAACCGCTTTAATTGGCTTCTCTCAATCTAATCGACACCGCATTTTTATGCGCCAATAATCCCTCTGCTTCCGCCATAATCTCAATCGTTTCTCCAAGGTTTTGAATCCCTTTCTTTGTCAATTTTTGGAACGTAATTTTCTTCAAAAAACTATCTAACGAAACGCCACTATAATTCCGCGCAAAGCCATTTGTTGGTAAAGTATGATTCGTGCCACTTGCATAATCGCCGGCACTTTCACAGCTATAATTTCCCAGAAAAACCGAACCTGCATTCGTAATTTTTTCAATAAAATCATCAGCATTTTCGGAAGCAATAATTAAATGTTCAGGCGCATAAGCATTACTAAAGCTAAGGCAATCCTCCAATGTTTTGAAAAGAATCGCTGTACTATTCCCAAGTGCTTTTGCAGCCATTGCCTGACGTGGCAAAACAGACAACTGCTCTTCCACTTCTTTTAAAACACCCTCGATAACTCCCTGATTATCAGACAATAAAACGACTTGACTATCCTCACCATGCTCGGCTTGTGATAATAAATCTGCGGCTACAAACGATGGCTTACAACTTGAATCTGCCACCACTAAAACTTCACTCGGCCCCGCCGGCATGTCAATCGCCACACCTTCTTGCTGAATCAATTCTTTCGCCTTGGTTACATACTGATTGCCTGGTCCAAAAATCTTATAAACCGCAGGAATCGTCTCCGTTCCATATGCCATTGCTGCAACTGCCTGGGCACCGCCTACCTTGAAAACTTGCGTGATACCCACCGAATTTGCCGTGTACAAAATTGCTGGGTTTATTGTTCCGTTCTCGTCCGTCGGCGTACACAGAACCACTTCTTGACATCCTGCTATTTGCGCAGGAATACCCAACATCAAAATGGTCGAAAACAACGGTGCAGTACCTCCTGGAATATACAAACCAACCTTTTCGATTCCGACACTTTTTCGCCAACAGTTCACACCGTTCGTCGTTTCAATTACGAGCGTTTTTTCTCTTTGCGAACGGTGAAATTTTTCAATATTTTGTTTTGCCGTTTGTATCGCTTTTTTTAATTTCTCTGGCACATTTTGGATAGCATCTTGAATTTCTTCTTTCGTAACTTTTAATGATTTTAAATCTGCCTTATCAAATTTTTCAGCAAAATCAAATAGCGCCGAATCACCATTCTTTTTAACTTTCAAAAGAATATCTTGTACCACATTGTCCAGATTTTCCCTTGCGAGGACAGGGCGTTTTGTCAACGTTTCCCATTCTGCCTTTTCTGGATATTTATAAATTCTCATAATCGAAATTTCTAATTTTAAAATAAAAACACTGCTGCTGCTGACAATTCCTAAACAATCATTTTTTCAATTGGAATCACCAAAATACCTTCTGCCCCTGCACTTTTCAACTCATCAATCACTTCCCAAAATTGACTTTCTTCAATAACAGAGTGTAAAGAACTCCAGCCTTTTTCAGCCAGCGGTAAAATTGTAGGACTTTTCAAAACAGGTAGTATTTGACTTACTTTTTCAATCTTCGAATTTGGCACATTCATTAGTACATATTTTGTACGCTTGGCGCGCAAAACAGCTTGAATTCGGAAGAGTAATTTCTCCAAAATATTCGCTTCTGCTGCTTTAATTTTTGGAGATTTTGCGACAACTGCCTGAGACCTAAATAACACTTGTGTTTCTTTCAAGCCATTTTTGAATAATGTACTTCCTGAGCTCACAATGTCACAAATACCATCTGCCAAGCCAATATTCGGCGCAATCTCGACTGAACCAGAAATAATATGTATGTCTGCATCAATATTATTTTTCTGTAAAAATTGTCGAAGGGTGTTTGGATAAGAAGTTGCAATCTTTTTACCGTTAAAGTAGGCAAGCGAAGTGTCTTTTACGTTTTTTGGGACAGCTAGCGAGACACGACATTTGGAGAAACCTAATTGCTGAATTGCCGCTACATTCTCGCCTTTTTCAATTAATAAATTCTCGCCTACTATTGCAATATCTACTACGCCATCCTCTAAATATTGAGGAATATCAGAATTACGGAGATAAAAAATTTCTAATGGAAAATTACGTGCACTCGCCTTCAATTGGTCTTTGCCATTGTCCACCGAAATTCCACAATCTCTTAACAACTGCAAAGAATCTTCGAGTAATCTGCCTTTTTTTTGAAAGGCAATTTTCAACTTTGTCATTTTAAAAATTTAGGTCGGAGGAACACAGAAAGGCTATTGTGAAAAGCAAAAAACCCATCTGAGTTACTCAGACGGGTTTTGATATTTTTTAATTCAAATAATTACATATCACTTCCTGCTCGTCTGAGGACAAGTATGAAAATGATGATGATGTAATTGATTTAAATTCATTGTTGTTGTAATATTAGCGCAAATGTAAAATTTATTTTTAAAACTCAAAATCTGCGTTGCCTATAGTAAAGGATTGAATGGAGAAATTGTTCAGTAATTTTAGATAA
>CAYUNA010000781.1:0-2589 GCA_964445895.1 uncultured Saprospiraceae bacterium
CTCCAAATGCATTTTGCTTCAATAATGCAACGGAACATTCCTTTTCAAAAGAATTCTTGAAACTTTGAAAAAGATGTCCGCAATAGTCATTTCCAAAAGAAATATTTGAAAAAAGCAAAAATGCTAATAATAAAAGTCCTTTTGTGATAGGCTTTTTATTGATAATTTTAGCCGAAATAATCAGATGTTTTCTCAAACTTTTTGAATAAAAATTAGCTGAACTTAAAGAGGTAATGCTCCAATCCATGATAGACAAATTAGATGATTGCTTAATCAAAGATGTGATTAAGAATTGATTAAATATTGTTTTTATTTATATGCGAGAAACATAGAAACAATAGGTATTGCTTCTAATATGGGAGGATTAGGAAAGGAGAATGGATGTCTTGTGTTTTTGTAAATAGAATTATCCTACTTTATATCAAAAAGAAAGCCAAAAAAAGGTTATTTGAATATTTAGTTTAATTAGGTAGGGAGGTGACGTAATTTATTTTGAATGAAATTTAAAAACAAGTTTTTTTCTCTTTCCTCTTCGGTCGAAATGACCTACAATTTTTCTTTTTTCAAATAAGTGTCTTCAAAAAACGACCCCAATCCCTCAAATTCTGTACTTTTGCGTTTTTTATCGAATGCAAATTGAATCATGATAAACGCGAACAATATATATGTCCAATACGGTGATCGGATTTTACTGGATTCTATCAATTTGACGATTGGAGAGAAGGATAAATTGGGCTTAGTTGGACGGAACGGAGCTGGAAAGTCTACTTTGTTGAAAATCATTGCTGGAGAAAATCCACCTCAGCAAGGCAATATAGTTATGCCAACAGGGGCGACATTAGGTTTTTTGCATCAAGAAATGGATATTCCGAAAGGAAAAACCGTTATGGAGGAGACGATGACGGCATTCGCGGAAGCGAAAAAGTTGGAGGAAGAAATTGAGCGCATGAACGACGAGATGGCCACTCGAACGGATTACACGAGTGATTCTTACAGTCAATTGTTGGTTGATTTTTCAGAAGCCAATGACCGGTTTTTATTGATTGGTGGGGTAGCGGTAGAGGCAGAAGCGGAAAAGGTATTGAAGGGATTGGGTTTCAAAAATACAGATTTTACGCGGTTGACGGACGAATTTAGTGGAGGTTGGCAGATGCGGATTGAATTGGCTAAGATGTTGTTACAACGTCCAAATTTTCTACTACTGGATGAGCCGACCAACCATTTGGACATTGAATCTATTATCTGGTTAGAAGATTTTTTGAAGGATTACTACGGGTGTGTAGTCGTGATTTCGCACGATAAAGCATTTTTAGATAATATTACTAATCGGACAGTTGAGATTTCTCTGGGTAAAACCTACGATTACAAAGCATCTTATTCTAAATATCTGGAATTGCGGAAGGATGTGAAGGAAAAGCAAGCGGCGGCGTTTGAAAATCAACAAAAAGTGATTGCACAAAAGGAGCGAACCATCACGCGATTTATGGCGAAAGCGACCAAAACAAAGATGGCGCAATCCATGAAAAAGCAGTTGGATAAAATCGAACGCATTGAAATTGACGATGAAGATGTAGCGGCAATGAACATTCGCTTTCCGCCCGCACCGCGCTCTGGCGACATCGTGGTGGAGGGGAAAAATGTGGTAAAACAATACGGAGATTTATTGGTTTTAGACAAAGTGGATTTGAAACTGGATAGAGGAGACCGAGTAGCTTTTGTTGGTCAAAATGGTCAAGGAAAGACGACACTGGCGAAAATCTTAACCAAAAAACTGGGTGAGACGGACGGCGAAGTCAAAATGGGACACAATGTTTCACTGGGTTATTATGCGCAGAATCAATCTGATACGCTGGATTCAAAAATCACCTTGCTCGAAACGATGGAAAATCACTCGCCACCAGAAATGCGGACTAAACTGCGGTCAATCCTTGGTGCATTTTTGTTTAGTGGAGAGGATGTAGAAAAGAAAGTTTCGGTCCTGTCTGGAGGAGAACGTGCGCGTTTAGCACTGGCCTGTATGTTGCTTAATCCATTTAATTTATTAATTCTGGATGAGCCGACCAATCACTTGGATATGATTTCTAAAGAGGTATTGAAACAAGCCTTAATGGAGTACGATGGTAGTTTGATTGTGGTATCTCACGACCGGGATTTTCTTGCCGATTTAACCAATCGAACCATTGAATTTAGAGATAAAAAACTCTACGACCATATTGGTGATGTTAACGCATTTTTGGAAAAACGTAAGTTGGATAATATGCGGGACGTAGAGATGAGTACCAAAAAAACTAAGGTCGTTGAAACGCAAAAAGAGGGCAAAGAATTGAGCTACGAAGAACGGAAACAATTGCTTAGGGCGGTTAGTAATGCCGAGAAAAAAATTGAAAAATTAGAGGCAAAGATTGCAAAAATTGAAGCGGAAATGGCAAAGCCTGATTTTTACGAACGTGCTGATAGTCAAAAAGTTATGGATGAATATGCCCAGGCAAAAAAGGATTTGACGCCAGCCATGGAAGCGTGGGAAGAAGCGTCGATGGCAATGGAAGGGTAGGCGTTTTTAAACGTAGGGCATCCTAAGTAGTAAGTCAA
>CAYUNA010000782.1:0-2582 GCA_964445895.1 uncultured Saprospiraceae bacterium
CCGCCCCTAACCTACCCTCGAAAAATGGCTTTAGCCATTTTTCGAAAATACAAAACAACTTTTTACACAGTGTACTGATTACTGTGCAAAATAAGTTTCTTGGAATTCTGAAAAGCGAGACAATTACAAAATTTTCGAGCTTCAAAAAACGCAGTGCGCTTTGTCTATTAATTTTAGTTTCTCAAGTTAATTTTTTTAAAAAAGCTAAATTTCCCTATCTAATTTAAATTCTTTCCCTATTTTTCGCCAACCAAATTATAAAATACTGAAAAAGGGGCAGTCTCCTTATTCACACTAACCATATTTATGTCTAAAGAGAAAATTTTAATCATTGGTGCCGGCGGGCAAATCGGTTCAGTCCTCATGCACGAATTAGCAAAAACTTACGGTAGAGCAAACGTTATCGCATCTGACTTGCGGGTACAACCTAACCGCCCCGAACACTTTGAACAGTTAGACGTTTTGGACAGAAAACGACTGTTTGAACTTGTTGACAATGAAGGGATTACACAAATCTACCACCTTGCAGCCATTCTTTCCGCTTCTGGAGAAGCCAATCCTTTGCGAACCTGGGACATCAATATGGATGGATTATTCAATGTCTTGGAAGTAGCTCGTGAACGCAAGATAAACAAGGTGTTTTTTCCGAGCTCAATTGCTGTCTTTGGGAAGGATACACCTGCGAATAATACACCACAGCATACGATTTTGAATCCGACGACCGTCTATGGTATGAGTAAAGTGGCGGGCGAGCATTGGGCGCAATATTACCATTTAAAGTATGGATTGGACATTCGGTTGCTGCGTTATCCTGGTATTATTGGCTATCAATCTGACCCCGGCGGTGGTACGACGGATTATGCCGTAGATATATTTCACAAGGCAGTTTTGGGTGAAAATTATACTTGCTTTTTGAAAGATGACACTGCCTTGCCAATGATTTATATGGAAGATGCCATTCGCGCGACGGTTGAATTGATGGAAGCACCCGCAGCAAAAGTGAAGTTGCGAACGGGCTATAATTTGAGCGGCATGAGTTTTACTCCAAAGGAAGTTACGGCAGCAATTCAGCAACACTATCCTACTTTTGAGGTGACTTATGAGCCTGATTTTCGACAACAAATCGCAGAGAGTTGGCCGCAGAGTATTGACGATTCGGTGGCAAGGGCAGGTTGGGGATGGCAACCGAGCTTTGATTTAGAGAAGATGACAGAGGATATGATTTTGAATTTGAAAAAGAAGTATAAATAACATAACTCAAGAATACGAAAGGTTAATCAATTACTTGTATTAATTATTTTAGAAAACAAGCCTAATTATAAATTAAAAAAAGTACTGGGTTCAACCCGAACCACTAAAAATAAAATCAATGTTTAAAAATGTAAAACCAGTCCTCCAATCCGAATTAACCGACATTCGTGAAGCAGGACTATATAAAGAAGAACGCATCATCACCACGCCACAAAGTGCAGCGATTGAGACCACGACCGGCGGTGAAGTCCTGAATTTTTGTGCCAATAACTACTTGGGACTGTCTTCGCATCCAGCCGTGATTGAGGCGGCGAAAGCAGCGATAGATTCGCATGGCTACGGGATGTCTTCAGTGCGATTTATTTGTGGTACACAGGATATTCATAAGGAGTTGGAGCAAAAAATCGCCAAATTTGTCGGCTGCGAAGACGCGATTTTGTACGCTGCTGCCTTCGATGCAAATGGTGGATTGTTTGAACCGATTTTGGGAAAAGAAGATGCGATTATTTCAGACGCCTTAAATCATGCCTCCATTATCGATGGGATTCGCTTGTGTAAAGCTGCGCGATACCGCTACAATACCAATGATATGGCGGATTTGGAAGCTAAATTGATAGAAGCGAAAGGCGCACGAAGACGACTGATTGCGACCGATGGCGTTTTTTCGATGGATGGCACGTTGGCGCAGTTGGATAAGATTTGCGACCTGGCAGATAAATACGATGCGATGGTCATGGTCGATGATTGTCATGCCACTGGTTTTATCGGTAAAAATGGTCGAGGTGTTGCGGAACACTGTGGCGTTTTGGGTCGAGTAGACATCATTACGGGCACGTTTGGCAAGGCATTGGGTGGTGCGATGGGTGGTTTTACAGCTGCCAAAAAAGAGATTGTGGAGATGTTGCGGCAACGATCACGACCATATTTGTTTTCAAATTCTTTAGCACCTTCAATTGTAGGGGCATCAAGCAAAGTGCTAGATTTATTGAATGAATCGACGAATTTACGCGATAAATTGGAGAATAATGCTAAATACTTCCGTAGAGAAATGGAAGCGGCAGGTTTTGACATTATGCCAGGTGAAACGCCAATTGTGCCAGTTATGCTGTATGATGCAAAATTATCTCAAACTTTTGCGGATAAATTATTAGCAGAGGGCATTTATGTTATCGGTTTCTTTTATCCAGTTGTTCCTAAAGAAAAAGCACGGATTCGGGTACAAATTTCAGCGGGACATGAACGCGCACATTTGGAAAAAGCAGTGGCTGCGTTTACGAAGGTTGGGAAGGAATTAGGAGTGATTTAGAGGAAATAATATCTATGATAAGTTT
>CAYUNA010000783.1:0-2581 GCA_964445895.1 uncultured Saprospiraceae bacterium
AATGAGTCGCGATATGTTTTTATTTAGCAGTCGCTATTTCTAAAACTAAATGCGTTTTAATGCGTTTTTTAGTTGACCCTTCAAAAAATCAAAATGATTGCCGCCAAAAAAATAATTCATATTCTCAAAAATATTTTTTGTCGGGTCAAATGTACGTTTTTACCCAAGAAAGAAACCCAAATTAATTAAATCAACCAATTTTTATAAAGAAGAGTGGAGAGATTAGGCTCGTCGAAACTCTGGCAACCGACTGATATTGTTCAGAAAAGGTGCTAAGACCTACCAATTTTTTGGACTTATAAAATCATTTATTGTGAAAAAATTCAACTCTCAAGAGCCCTTTGCGCTCGAATCTGGTGCTATTCTTCCCGAATTAGAAATCGCTTATTATACCTATGGTCAACTCAACGAAAATCGTGATAATGTTATCTGGATTTGTCATGCGTTGACTGGAAATGCCGACGCCGCTGATTGGTGGGACGGACTGGTGGGTGAAGGAAAAAGTTTTGACCCTCAGCGTCATTTTATCATTTGTGCCAATGTCGTTGGGTCGTGCTACGGGTCGATTGGTCCGAAATCTATACATCCAAAAACACGAAAACGATACCATGCTGATTTTCCATTAGTGACGATTAGAGATATGGTAGCTGCACATCAATCACTGGCACAACACCTTAATATTCAACAAATTAGATTGTTAATTGGTGGTTCGCTCGGCGGGCAACAAGTACTGGAATGGGCAATTGTTCAGCCTGATTTGTTTAAGAATATTTGTGTTTTGGCAACCAATGCAAAGCACTCACCTTGGGGCATTGCCTTTAATGAAGCGCAACGCATGGTGATTGAAGCTGACCCAAGCTTGTATTCCAAACGAGTAGAAGCTGGAAAAAAAGGGCTCGAAGCGGCACGGGCAATTGCGATGTTGTCCTATCGAAATTATCAAACCTACGGAGCGACGCAATCGGAAAATACGGATGAAAAATACGATGATTTTCGGGCAAGTTCCTATCAACGCTATCAAGGAATGAAGTTACAAAAACGCTTTGATGCGTGGTCGTATATCTCCTTAAGCAAAGCAATGGATAGCCATAATGTAGGACGAAATCGGGGTGGAATCGAAATGGCTTTAGCCAAAATCACTACGCCTGCTCTGGTGATTGGAATTCAATCAGATTTACTTTTTCCAGTAAGTGAACAGGCCGAAATTGCCAAACACATTCCCAATGCGCAATTTGAAATTATCCAAAGTAAATATGGTCACGATGGTTTTTTAATTGAAAATGAAGCAATTGCTGAGTTACTCCGTTCATTTTTACAAAAAGCAAATCGACCATTCTCAAATGAAATTTTATTGGAAGAAACTTATGTTGAAGGCGTTCAACAGTTTGAGAAAAAACCTTTTCCAGGCACAGAGAATTTCTAATTTATTATGGGTTGAATGAGTAAATACCGTGTAAACCAATTCAATACTTCAATTTAACTAACTTATGAACTTTAAAATATTATTACTCAACCCTTCTCACCCGATTTTAAAAAAAAAATTGACCAAAGCAGGATTCATTTGTCATGAAAACTTTACAGATACCAAAGCACAAATCGAAGCAATTGTACAGGAATACGATGGTATCATTTTGAGGAGTCGAATCAATATTGACAAAACGATTATTGACAATGGAAAGCGACTTAAATTTGTGGCAAGAGAAGGTGTTGGCGTTGAACATATTGCGGTGGAATACGCTGAAAAACAAGGTATTAGCGTTATCACATCGCCCGAAGGCAGCCGCGATACCGTAGGCGAACATGCGCTGGGGATGCTACTGGCATTACTCAATAATCTGGTGCGGGCAGATGTCCAAATTCGGAAAGGCAAATGGGAACGCGAAGCTAACCGGGGTATCGAAATTAAAGGTAAAACAGTCGGTATTTTAGGTTATGGAAATATGGGACAGTCATTTGCCAAAAAAATCAGTGGATTTGAAGCAAAGGTAATCGCTTATGATAAATTCAAAAAAGATTATGGAGATGAGTTTGCAGAGGAGGTTTCTTTGGAAAAACTGTTTGCAGAAGCGGATATTTTGAGTATTCACATTCCATATCAGGAAGGAAATTATCATTTTGTGAATGGTGATTTCTTAGCTAATTTTAAAAAGGATATATTTATTGTCAATACGGCAAGAGGCTTGGTTTTGAATACCGCAGACTTGGTTGACAAGATGAAATCAGGTCAAGTACGCGGGGCCGCGTTGGATGTTTTAGAATATGAAGAACAGTCTTTTGATTCCTGGAATTTTGAAGATTTGCCTGCACCATTTCATTATTTGGTGGAAGCCGAAAATGTTGTTTTGGCACCGCATATTGCTGGTTGGTCTTTTGAAAGTAAAGAAGGTCATGCGCGAGTGTTGGCAGAGAAAATTAAAAAACAGTGGACGGCAGACGGTGAACGGCGTACGGAGGTTTCAGCTTAGTGGGCTTGCCTCAAAAAATAATCAATCAGCGAATAACGGATTTGCTTTTCCGTCGTTATTTCTTATAAAATTGTCGAGAAAACGAGCATTTAATATCAAAAAGTCCGAAACTTGCA
>CAYUNA010000784.1:0-2579 GCA_964445895.1 uncultured Saprospiraceae bacterium
ATTCACCGCCATTATTTAAATCCACTAATCAGATTTCAAATATAAATTTATTAAAATAAATAAATTTTATTTTTTTTATAAAAAAACAGTACCTTTGTACCCAAAATAGCCATTACTTCCAACTCAAAATACTAAGTATCAATCAATTACAGGTAAACAGTCTTCAAAAAATACTATTCGCTTTTATATAAAAAACCTTATATTTTATTTTTTTAAGTGTTAAATATTTTTTTTAACTTAAAAAGAATATAGTGACTATGTTTTTTTTTGCCCGTCAAAAGCCCAAAATCAGATTTCGCAGTTTTATTAAATTGTGGGACGTAAATTTGCAGCACAATTATTGTTTAACTGCATTTTTTATAAATGGTTTATTGTTTTTAGATGATTTTGAAAAAATAGTTAAGTATTGTTTGATGAATATTCTTTAAACTCTTTCAATACTCAACCTTTTTATCAGAAACAAACTATTTTTAACACTCAAAAATAACTTATTCGCTTAAAATCCTAAAACAAGTTAAAATAAATGAGTTAAAAACTTATTTGTTTAGGAAAAAGTTGTTTTTTTTGCGCAATAAATTATGAGAATTAGCAAAATACTAATTATATCTCATACTCTATGACATTAAGAACCCTATTACTTAATTTTTCAACTAAATGCAGTTAATTATGAATCTTCCAAAATTGACAATGGAAAAGTACTTTCGACTATGGACTTTAATGTCCCTCTTATTAATTACTCCTTTCTTTCTATTTGCACAAGAAGCTAAAGATATGGCTGATGATGCAATGGATGAAATGAAAAAAGAAAAAGTTCAACCTTACCAAGACTGGGAAGCTGGACTATTTTTAGGTGGTGCTACGTATCTTGGTGATTTAACAGTAGAAGACAGAGACTTCGCTTCTACGTTCAATTTTCCCGCGTTCGGCTTAAATATTAACCGAAACTTCAGTGAAAATTTCGCACTTCGTGCTAACCTTGCGTTTGCTCAAATTAGCGCAGACGAAACTGAATTCGACGAAGGCGAACACCAAAAACGTGGTTGGGCTTTTAAAAACTCCTTAGTTGAGTTGTCTCTTGTTGGACAATATGAACTATTCGGAAAAAGACGATATAGTAATAATGGTGCTTTCAAAAAGACCGTTTCTCCTTATGTTTTCGGTGGTATTGGTTTAGCTTTTGGTAAGCCAGAAGCAGATAACGCTGTAACTCAAGGATTGTCACAATATGACGATAGTGAAGGAAGCCGTATCTCTTTTCCTTTAGGATTGGGTTTGAAATTTGACCTTAGCCGAAAGATTGCTTTGGGTATTGAAGGTGGTGTTCGTCCAACCTTCAGTGATGAGGTAGATGGAATCTCTGAATTCCCTAATAGTGGAATAGAAACTGATGATGATGACTGGTACGGAATGGTTGGTGTTAACCTTACTTTCCGTCTAGGTGAAAAAGATTCAGACAAAGATGGTATCGCTGATATTGATGACAAATGTCCAACAGTTGCAGGTATTGCAGAAATGGATGGCTGTCCTGACCGTGACAATGATGGTATTATGGATTCGGCAGATGCTTGTCCTGACACTTATGGTCAAAAAGTATTGAAAGGTTGTCCAGATTCGGACGGCGACGGTATTGCTGACAAAAACGATAAATGTCCAGATACTCCAGGTATGCGTCGATTTGAAGGTTGCCCAGATACAGATGGTGACGAAGTAATTGATTCTGAAGATGTTTGTCCAGATGTTGCTGGTTTGGCGAAGTTCTCTGGTTGCCCAGATACAGATGGCGACGGAATCGTTGATAGCGAAGATAAATGTCCTACTTTGGCAGGTACTACTGCTGCTGCTGGTTGCCCAGATAGCGATGGTGACGGTGTATTAGATGCAGACGATAAGTGTCCAAACAAAGCTGGTTCAGCATCATTTGCTGGTTGCCCGGATAGCGATGGTGATGGTATTGGTGACTCTGCTGATAAGTGTCCAACTCTTGCAGGTACTGCTGCTAACGATGGTTGCCCAGCAATCGCAGTTACTGACCAAAAGGTATTGGATGATGCCATGAGAAATGTACGCTTCGAAACAGGTAGTGCTAAATTAACTGCTGCTTCTAAGGCTATTTTAGACCAGATTGCTGAGGTGGTTAACCGTTACCCTGGTTATGGATTGACAATGAGTGGCTATACAGATAACGTAGGTAATGACTTTACTAACCAACAGTTATCTGAAAAGCGTGCTGCTTCTTGTATGACTTACTTGGCAGGTAAAGGTATTAGCCGTAGCTTAATGTCTTCAGCAGGTTATGGTGAGGCTCGACCAATCGCAACAAATAGTACTGCAGCAGGTCGTCGATTGAACAGACGTGTTGAGTTCCAATTGATTCGTCGATAATCAACTAAACTTTGTTAAATTAGGTAGTAAAAATTTGCTACCTAATTTAACTTTAATAAAAAACTGTAAGAATTTGTTTTTTAATGATTACGGGGTTTATAGAAAAACTGTATTTGGTTTTTCAATTAGAACATCAAGCCTTCCATTTTGGAAGGCTTGACTTTTTTTATGGCTTTTCTTATATAAGCAGCCACACG
>CAYUNA010000785.1:0-2571 GCA_964445895.1 uncultured Saprospiraceae bacterium
TAAATTATTAATAATTTCACTTTTTTGCTTGCATTTTAACACAGTTCATAAAGGGAGAAACAATTTTGAAAAAATTGCTTCTCCCTTGAGAATACGGTAGGCGCATAACTAAATTTTAGCTAAAGTAAATTACTTTTTGCGCCGCATTTAATTTCATTTAAAATATAGCGGGTGGGTATAAAGTAGAACTAAACTTCATTAAGTTTTAAAACACCTCGCAAGAAGCTAAAACAATATTTTGATAGAAAACTTATTCCTCGACATTGAAAGAGCCCCATAAAGCGAGATGTTAATAGTGATCATTTGTGTGAGTTCTCGTAATCTTTTAGCAAAAAATGTTTAGCGTGCGTAACAACATTTACTAAAAAGAACAGCCCCTGTAATACAGGGTCTGTTCTATATAATTTTTGTGCTCTGATAAGACCTTATTAGCCGATGTTATCTATTCTTCTACTGAAAAATAGTAAAAAAGTCCTGTATTGAGTTGACGAAAATTATGCTGCAAAATTATCACATGTTTTAATAATTATCCCCAATTTAACGATAACATTAAGATAACAAATCGTAGAATACCCTATAAAAATGAGGGATTATCGTAAAATATTAAGTTATTTTTAGATATTTGTTTTTTTTTGCTTTGTTTCTAACTTATGTAATCCTCTCTATGAATAAACAACTAAACACAATCTACTTTTACACAATATTTGTTTTTATATTTTTTTTATCCCTAAATTTCTTATCCGCTCAATTGCAAGTCCAATGCGATGCCTATACAGCTATGCCTAATTCTAAAAATAAGGCACTCCAAATTATTGACTCCTTGAGTAATATGCCGTTTGTAGAAAAAATAAAAAATGACAGTCTCATAGATTACCTCTACTGCATCAGTCTAACAACGGAAGATGCCTTGATTAAAGTGAACGCTCTTATGCTTTTGGGTGAGAAATATTTTGAACAAAATAATTTTGACCGTTCAAAAGAAGCATTTGAAGCAATCATTAAAATGGAGAAAGCCGTAACATGTCCTACTTCTTTTTTAAATGCCCATAATTATTTGTCCATCCTCTATAATATGGAAGGGAAATCTTTGACTGCCTATAAACACAATCTTGCTCAATTAGAAATTTCTAAAACATATCAGCTACCTTTTTCCGCAAAAATATATCTCAATTTAGGAGAGTTTCATTACCATGTTAAAAACTATGAAAAAGCAGAAGAATCATACTTAAAAGGCGTCACTGCGACCGACTCTTTAAATATTGAGCAAGTAGAATATGGTTGGTTATTGCACCGCTTGGGAGAAGTATATGTCGAACAAAATAGAAATGAAGACGCTCTTTTTTTCCTCAACCAAGCTATTGATTATTGGAACAAGACGAATAACAAAAGAGGTCATTGTTTTACGATGATGCGAATCGCCCTGCTGAACAGTAAGGAAGGAAAAACACAAAAAGCACTGGAAATTATAGAAAAAGTGTTTAAAGTTACTAAGCCTAATAACTTTTGGTTGTGTCACATAGAAACATTGCTTGTTTTAGGTAAAATTTACGCTGAATCAGAACAGTACGAATTAGCCATTCAATGGTTAGAACAAGCTGTCGAGCTTAGTATCAACAAATCAATTCCTTATTATTTCGAAGAAAGTTATGAATTTTTGGCTAAATCTTATGAAGCAACTAACCAACCGATGAAGGCTAATCAGTCTTACAAAAACTACTTAAAAGAAGTCAAAAAAGGATTAACACAAGAGAAAGTAATCACTTTAGAATGGGTCGAGAAAAATCAAGATTTATTAATTAATAAAGAATCTCTCCGGATATTAAAGCAAAAAGAAGAATTGACTCAAAAAAAATTAACACTACAAAAGCAGTTAATTTTATTAAGTTTAATCCTGCTATTCTTTGTTGCTTGGGTCGCTCACAGTTATTTTAAAGCAAATAAAAAGGCGATTAAACATCAGACTCAACTCATGAAACTCAATCAAACCATTCAAGAGCAAAGTAAAAAATTAAAGGAGGCAAACGCGAAAATTTCGTATAAAAACGATACCTTACAATTAGATTTGGTCAAGAAATTATTGGTATTGAGTAAGCAGGGAGAATCCATTCAATACATTGATAAGCAGTTGGCTAAAATGGACACAACCTCCGAATCCAATAAACTCCGACGATTCATCACTAACGCTAAAAATGATTCGATTTGGGATGAATTAGATTTGCAAATTACTCAGTCAAACAGTGATTTATTTCAAACGTTGAGTCAAAAATTTGAGAATCTTTCGCAAAATGATTTGCGACTCTGTGCTTTTTTGAAAATGAATATGAATACCAAAGAAATTGCACATTTGACTTTTAAAAATCCTGATAGTGTGAAGGTTGCCAGGAGTAGATTGCGTAAAAAATTAGGATTGACACATTCGAATATAACGATTCCGAGTTTTCTAAATAGACTATAATTTAAGTTACGTGTAGCAATCAGGCGGTGCATCAAAATTATATTTGATTTGAGTAAGTACCGTGTGTAAAAACTTTCTTTACGTTTTGCTCGGCGGCTAAAACCGCCTCGCTTTCG
>CAYUNA010000786.1:0-2570 GCA_964445895.1 uncultured Saprospiraceae bacterium
AAAAAAAATTTACAACCTTCTTCAAATAGGGTTGTCTTTCCTAAAAATGCATCATAATAAAAAGTACCTGTAACTTTCTCCAGGCATTGAACGTACTACACCAAATCGGGTATTATTTAGCATCATTCAACTTGTTGGTAAATAAAAAACCCGAAATTCCAGCATTGCTATTTAATTAACCGAGTCAGCCAAATCAACTATTCAATTAAATCAAAATTCACCAGTATGAAATTTCAACTGTTACTCTTTTCTCTATTTTCTACGGTTTCTCTATTTGCTCAAAATCAAATTTCAGGAACAGTCAAAAACGACCAAAAAGAACCGATTTATTTTGCGACTATCGCGCTTTACAATTCGGCAGATTCTACCATCGCGGCAGCAGAATCTTCGGACGAAAACGGCAACTTTATTTTAAAAGACATCAAAGACGGTGGGTATTATTTAGAAATTTCTATGTTAAGCTTTGGCACGTTTCAAGTTGAAAAATTAACCTTTCCAACAGACAATGGGCAAGCGATAAATGCCGTATTATCCGAAGATTCTGAAACACTTTCGACGGTTGAAGTTACCGCCAAATTGCCGCTTTTAGAACAACGGTCTGACCGCCTTATCGTCAATGTCGAAAATAATATGACGAGCATCAACGGCAACCTATTGGATGTGATGAAAAAAGTGCCAGGTATGATTGTCACAGGCGATAAACTACGGATGGCAGGGCAACGAAATCTCACTATTCTCATCAATGGCAAAACCACAAAATACATGGATGTCCAATCGCTATTGAAAGATATGCCAGGTGATAATATCAAAAAAGTGGAGGTAATTCACCAGCCCGGAGCCGAATTTGATGCCGATGGCACGGGCGCGGTAATTAATATTGTGCTGAAGAAAAACAGCCTGTTTGGTACGAATGGAAGTGTGTCTGTAGGTGTGGCGAAGGGCGAAAATTGGAAATATAAAACCCGCGCCTCCCTCTCGCATTATCAGGGTAGCATCAATATCAACGGGAGTGTCAGTTACCGCGAATATCCCTGGTGGGATGAGATGAGAATTACCCGAGATGTGGCGGGAGATACTTATACACAGATTAGCGATGACCCGGGTTTGGGTTCGGGTTTTGGAGCAAATTTAGGCTTGGATTGGGATATGACTGACCGCCATCGCGTTGGTTTTTCGAGTCGCATCTGGAGTAGCAAAACGGACAATACTATTTTAAATATAACGGATATTGATTACGCTTCCGAGGAGTTAGAAGACATTCGGCTAATTACAAAAAACAATCAGGATGACACTTGGCGACTGATGACAATTAACCCTTATTATGTGTTTGAAATAGACACCAATGGGCAAAAACTGGACTTTGATGTCAATCTCGTGGGCATTAAAAATGGCGGTGGTAGTCAACTTGACCCAACGGAAGTTTTCTTTGGTGCATTTATTCCTGACCAACGCTACGACCAACCAGGCAACAGTACGATTGTGACAACTTCGCTGAACTACCACCACCCTATTTCTAAAGCCGTCAAACTGCAATTTGGTGGAAAATATAGCGATGCTGAATTGGACAACAGTCTCAATACTTCCATTGAAAATTTATCGGGTAGTTTCGATTTTGTCGATTCCTTGAGCAACCGTTTTGTATTTAGTGAAACCATTGCAGCGGCGTATACTAAGCTCAATTTTACCAAGAATAAATGGTCGGGAACGCTGGGGTTGCGGTATGAAAAAAGCGATTCAGAAGGTTTATCGGTGGTAGAAGGACAGGATTCGATTTTGTCGCGAAATATTTCCAAGTTGTTTCCGAGTTTGAGTATTGGGCGGGAGATTACTGACCAATTGGCGATTAATTTTGCGTATAGCTACCGCATTGACCGACCGCGTTATTCGTCGCTGAATGCCTTTGTTTACTTTCTCGACCCGTTCACGGCAGAGCGTGGAAACCAAAACTTAGTCCCTGCACTAACGCATAGTTTAAAGGTGAATTTGGCCTACGAAAAGCAGCCATTTTTTAATGTAGAATACAAAAGAACGAAAGATGCCATGGTCGAATTGACACAGCAAGATGACGATACGGGTGAAGCGTTTCTTTCAACTTTTAACTTAGATAAATTTGAAAACTGGAACATTAGTCTCTTTTTTCCATTGGATTTTATTCCAAAAATCGAGGGCTACGGCGGTATCATTGCCAATCATGTATCGTATGATTCCAAGTTCTTGGAGCAACAATTCATTCGTTCCAAATGGGATTTCACAGGCTTTTTGCAGATGAATTTCAAACTTCCCGGCAAAGTCAATACCGAAATAACGGGTTGGTACAATAGTGGCGGTCAAGAGGGCATCATCTCCGCACAATGGATGTACGGTGTAGACTTTGGGCTATCGAAAAAATTCTTGAATGATAAGTTACAAGTCAACTTTGGTGTCGAAAATATTTTTGCCCGCTACCTTAGAGCAGATATTGAATATGCGAATATGGATTTATTTATTGAAAATCGTTGGGATGGACCAGTGCCGTCGTTCCAATTGCGATATAAGTTTGGGAATCAGCACATGAAATCGTCGAAGAAAGG
>CAYUNA010000787.1:0-2556 GCA_964445895.1 uncultured Saprospiraceae bacterium
GAAACCAAAATCTGCTGGTTCAAGAACCGAAGTTTATTTAATTCGCGTTCCTAAGCACTCTCCTTTTCTAAGGATTGTTTAAAGGATGTTATAAGGTATTCTTTTAAGACATCCTAAGGAGTAGCGGTTCGCTAAATCCTGGATATATCTGGAGACTGTTAAGTAAGTGCTTGGACAAAATAACTTGTTGTTTTTGTCTAGGAACTCACCGATGAGTAACCAAAAAAATTAACAAATGCAACAACTAAGGAACTCACTCTCCTTACTGCTTTTGTCTGCTTTACCATTGCTTTCTTTTGGTCAAAAATGCGATGCGACCCTCTGCGGTACTGTCGTCGATGCTGACTCAAACGAACCGATTGCCTTTGCAGAAGTTTTTATCAAAGAAACCGAGCAAGGCGTCGTCACAAATAGCGAAGGAAAATTTCATTTTCATAGAATTTGTAGCGGCAATTATACCGTCGAAAGTCGGCATATTGGCTGTCCACATGTTGTAAAAGAGGTTTTAATTCAAGGTAATGTAGAAGTCGATTTTCGACTACAGCATGGATTAGATTTAGATGAGATTGTGGTGAAAGCAAAAGCCGCCACCCCTATTTCTACTCAATCTGAACAGCAACTTTCTGGTTTAAAATTAGATGCACTGAAAGGTCAAACGCTTGGGGACGCACTCATTAACTTACAGGGAGTCAGCACGTTAAATACAGGTTCTTCGATTTCAAAACCCGTCATTCGGGGCTTGCATTCCAATAGAGTCTTGTTGCTAACGGATGGCGTGAGACAAGAAGGACAACAGTGGGGGCTCGACCACGGCCCAGAAGTTGATCCGTATCTGGCTAATGAAATGACCGTCGTGATGGGCGCCAATAGCGTGCGCTACGGAGCGGATGCACTTGGCGGCGTGATTTTGATAAAGCCCAAGCCCTTGCGCGAGGTTGTCGGCATTGGTGGCGAAGTCAATTTAGCGGGCTTTTCTAATGGGCGAACGGGCGTTGTTTCAGCTGCAATCGATGGAAAATTAAATGGTAAACTTCCATTGAGTGGACGTTTGCAAGGAACTTTAAAAAGAGGAGGCAATACGCATACACCTGATTACTTTTTGGACAATACAGGTGTGAAAGAACAGAATGTTTCGGCAACAGTTGGGCTGAAAAAAGGAGCATTTGATTCCGAAGTTTTTTATAGCCTTTTTCAAACGGATTTGGGTATTTTGGCAGATGCACATATCGGTAATTTGACAGACTTGCAAAATGCTATTGAGCGCGGTCGTCCAACTAATGATGGCGAATTTAGTTATGAACTGAATCGCCCTCTACAGCGGGTGGCTCATCACTTGTTGAAAGCAAAAACAACCTGGACAATGTCTGATTTTGGCACGTTGTCTTTGCAATATGCTCGCCAATTTAATCGCCGTCAGGAGTTTGATGCGCATCGTGCTTTTGGCACGTTGTCTGAAGGTTTTTCAAATCCAGAAATTGAGTTTGAAATTACCACGCATACCTTAGATGTAACGTTGGAACACAAACCAATCAATCATTTTTCGGGTAGTTTTGGAGCGCAATTGATGCAGCAAAGAAACACAACCGACCGAGGTGGCTTAATTCCAAATTATGACACACAAACTGCTGGCATTTTTTGGATAGAACGCTGGCGAAAATATCCGTTTCCATTGGAATTCGAAGCAGGCATTCGATACGATATTCGACAAATGAATATTGAAAACCGAGGCAACGAGGTGATTGATGATCAAATGGATTTTAATAATTTTTCTGGCACATTTGGCGCAATTTATAAGTTACCAAAATACTTGAATATCAAGTTACATTTTGGAACGGCATGGCGCGCGCCGAGTGTGAGTGAATTGTACAGTGATGGAGTGCATCACGGGTCAGCTTCGTATGAATTGGGTAATGCTAATTTGACTTCCGAACGAGCGTTTTCAACCAATTTAGCGTTTGATTTGACTGTTCCGAATCGGCATTCTAAAACAGGATTACGAGCAAGTTTGGCATTGTATCAAAATGAGGTAAATGACTTTATTTATTTACAACCACAAGCCCAGCCGGTTTTGACGATTCGAGGAGCATTCCCAGCATTTGAATATCAACAAACAGATGCACGCTTGCGAGGTTTGGATTGGACAGCGAATTGGCAATTTTCTAAAAATCTGGCATTGGAATCAGGTGCGTCTATTTTACGTGCCCTTAATAAAACAACGGACGAATATTTGATTTTTATGCCTGCGGATAATTTTAGTCATAGTTTAACCTGGTTTCCCTCTTTTTTTAAAAATCAAGAGGAACAAACGACGAGTTTAAAACTAACCATGCGTAATGTTTTAGAACAAACGCGAGTACCTGAAGGTCTGGATTTTGCACCAGCCCCTGATGGTTATACGCTATTTGATGCAGCATTTTCTACAACTTTTAAACTTAACAATCAACCGCTGAATGTTGGTTTGGCGGTGCAAAATTTATTTAACACAACTTACCGAAGCTACCTTAATCGACTGCGCTATTTTTCTGATGAAATGGGGCGCAATGTTTCGGTGAGATT
>CAYUNA010000788.1:0-2548 GCA_964445895.1 uncultured Saprospiraceae bacterium
TATTCTATATAAAAATAAACTTTTGTTACACGGTAATATATTAAGATGACAAAAATAAACTATCTAAAATATAGCGGGATTGGCGTTTTGATTTTACTGTTCAATTGGAACTTAATGGCTCAATGTGTTGCCGAATTTTCCTATACAACGACAGGAGAATTGATTACGGTAATTGATGAGTCAGGAGATTCTACCGCAAATAGAACTTGGTCTGTCAACGGAGAGCTGATTGCTTCCACTGAACCGATTGTCGATTTGACCTTAAATGATTTTGGCTTTCATACAATTTGCCTAAGCATTACCGACAGTCAGGGTTGTGCTGCGGCTCATTGCAATGAAGAAATTTTTCATGGGGACGAAGCATCTATTTGCGATTATACCGATTGTGTGTATCCTGGAGATGCAGATGGAGATGGAAAAGCCAATGTCTATGACTTATTGAATATTGGCTTAGGATTCGGCGAAACGGGGCCTGCACGAGAAGATTACGGCACAAACTGGGGGGCTGCCTATTCTCCCAATTGGTATCAAGAAACAATCAATGGATTGGATTATAAACATTTAGATTGCAACGGAGATGGCTATATCAATGAATTGGATTTGGAAGGCATCGAAGTGAATTACACACCTTCTGAAAGTATCATTGGCGTTACAGAAACTGGTGCGCCAGAAATCTGGTTAGAATTTACACAAGATACCATTTACTTAAATGACGATTCTCCTTCGTTTTTTGCGGTAGAAGCTAAATTGATGATTGCGCATCCAAGCCATCCAATTGAAGATTTAAAAGGATTTTCTTTAGTTATGGATTATCCAGAAGACGTGGTGCAAGAAGGCTCGCCCGAATTTGACTATCATGACAATTCCTTTTTCGGCAATACGAATCAAATAATTTGGATGCCACAGGATAGACCAACCGAA
Organism: uncultured Saprospiraceae bacterium; assembly: GCA_964445895.1. Lineage (GTDB taxonomy): Bacteria > Bacteroidota > Bacteroidia > Chitinophagales > Saprospiraceae > CAYUNA01. The sequence goes on from CAYUNA010000788.1 coordinate 922, forward strand.
GGAAAATTTGATTTGGGTTTTGCCAAAAAATGGGGCAATGCTACTGGAAATGGAGAAATTGGGACGTTACAAATTATTATTGTCAGTGACTTAATTGGACGTTCTGAAACCTATACTCCCATCAAAATCTCCCTCAAAAACATCAAAGCCATCAATGAAAGCGGTGCTATCAAAGCCCTCGATATCCCAGTAGATGCAGAGATGACCGTCGTCAATAACTTCAATACGACCGCAACGAACGAGCAGTTTGTATCCGATAAAGTCAGCGTCTATCCTAATCCCGCAACGGATGCTTTGACGATTGACTTGGGTGATTTGACAGGTGAGCGCGTGGAGATTTACAATACGGTTGGCCAACAATTGATGGTTCAGGAGATACAAGGACAGAAAGTAACTTTAGCGATTCAAAACTTGGAAAAAGGAGTACATTTGGTGAAGGCGTGGACGAATGAAGGCGTTGCGATTAAGAAGGTTTTGGTGGATTAGTAAACGGCACGTGCGGTTCAAGGTACTTCCCGTAAAACGAGCCTGAAATACGACGATTTCCCACCCTATTTCATATAATAAAAATTCGAAATAGTTCCTATCGTATTGTGTGTTTAAACGAATAATACCACTACTGCCCAAACGTAAAATTAAAAGTCGTTCCCTCCCCTATCGTCGATTCGTACCAAATATCACCTTGATGCATTTTCACAACTTTTTTGCAAATCGCCAAGCCCATGCCTGTGCCTGGTCTATCTAAGTTATTGATACGCTGAAATGGTAAAAATGCTTTTTCTTGAAAAGATTCATCCATACCAACCCCATTATCTGCTACTTTGAACAACCAATGAGTTCCTTTATGCTCACAAGAGATTGAAATAACAGGGGATTGTTCTCCTTTAAATTTAATCGCATTGCCAATCAGGTTTTGAAACAATTGCGACACTGCCGATTTGTTGATTGACAATTCGGGTAAATCACTCACATCAATTCTCGCGTTAGTCTCCGCAATTTCTTGTTGGAGATTAAATTGAACGACTTCCAGCGTATTATTTAGGTCTGTTTGGACAAAATCATTTTCGCGAGCCGATTTAGAATATTCTAGTAAATCACGAATAATTTCATCCATATGCTTCGCCCCTTTTACAATAAAATTAATAAACTCATCCGCTTGGGCATCCAACTTCCCCCGATAGCGGCGATTCAACAACTGCGCATAACTAGCAATGTTTCGCAATGGACTTTTCAAATCATGGGATGCGATATAGGAAAATTGTTCTAACTCTTGATACGACATTTCCAGTTGTCTCAAATTTTCTTCAATCTGCTGATTCCGCAAAAACAACTCGGCTTTTCGAGATTCTAACTCTTCAACACTTGCTTTCAACAAGTTGACAGCAATCAGCTTATCCGTTAGTGTTCTATTAATTTTGAATTCTCGCCTGACTAATTCTTTTTCGCAGCCCTTCACCTCTTTCAAAAGTGCAGCCCGCGCATCTTCATCAATGGATAAAGATGCTATTTGTCTGCGCAATTCTGAAATATCTGCTTTCATAACACTAACTGAAAAAAATTATAAAATGCTTTTTAGGGAGTTGGTAATAAATAATCTACCCGTTATGGCGAAGTAATTTTTTCATTT
>CAYUNA010000789.1:0-2537 GCA_964445895.1 uncultured Saprospiraceae bacterium
TTACTTAAGATTTGAAGCAATAGTTTTCTTGATTTATCTTTGAATAATTCAATTTATTCGTATCTTCCCGTCAACCCTCCGCCGTCAACTGTTAAAATGTACTTAGAGAAAACATACAATCTGGAAGACCCAAATCTCGTCTCTATCGTGGATGAACTTTCCTTATGGTCTTCTTATTTCGTGCGATTATTGCTGGATAATGTGGAGTTGCGTCCCAATTTAAACGTTCTCGATGTAGGTTTTGGAACGGGGATACCGATATTTGAATTGGCACAGCGACTCGGTGCAACTTGTCATGTGACGGGCATTGACCCGTGGGCGGCTGCGGTCGAACGCGCCAAATGGAAGCAGGAAATTCATGGCATTAAAAACGTGACGTTAGTAACAGGTGATGCTAAGGAAATGCCGTTTGACGACAATCATTTTGATATGATTGTTTCCAATTTGAGTTTAAATAACCTCTCCGATTCTGAAAAATTATTGCAGGAATGTCACCGAATTTTGAAAAAAGGCGGCAAGCTATATTTGACGACGAATACAGTTGGGCATTATCGAGAGTTTTATGATGCTTACGAAACAGTTTTAAAAGAATTGAAAAAAAAGCATCTCTTACCTATTTTAAAACAACAGGAAAATCATCGCGGCAATCTTGAATCTATCCGCGAAAGCCTCGAAAGTGCTAACTTTTCCATTACCAAAATTATCAAAGACCGCTTTCAGTGGCGTTACCTCAACGGGTCAGCCTTGTTGAATCATTCGTTGACAATTTATGGCTTTTTAGACGGGTGGCGACACATTCTGGAAGGAGAAGATGAAGTATTTATTTTTGAAAAATTAGAGGCGAAATTAAATCAAATAGCGGAAGAAGATGGGGAATTGAAAATGTCGGTGCCGATGCTGTATTTGGAGGCAGTGAAGTGACCAATATCCCAAACTTGTTTACCTAAGTGCCTCGTAGTAATTAATCCGGTAGATAATCGGAAAGCAGTGAGTTTGAAGGAGGAAAGTTAAAGCCTGTTTTAAAGAAAAAGCGACAGGACTTGACACATCCTGTCGCTTTTTTTATTTCCGCTTCCGCAAATACCGGTGCGCACTTTTATCTAAATCCCTTAAAATCTCTCGAATATTATCCGACTGATTTTTGATGATAATGTCGTGTCCACTCACACCCAAACGGACATTGGTGATGTATTGCGGCGGCGAATTACCCTCTGCATTCAAGTGGACTTCGGCGTATATCAAATGGTTAAATTTCTCTTTTAGTTTATAAATTTTCCACTTGATAAAACGTACATATTTTTTGGGTAACTCCGTATTATTTCTGACAATGATATTCATAAAATAAAGTTTTTAAAAAGCAGGCTACCGTTAAAAATAGCCTGCTCAGTGGATTTAAACTCAGATATATTAGCGAATAGGACTATGGCTATTTTGAGGGTATTTATTTAATAGGATAATTATTTCAAAAAGGTCACGCTACCATCGTCCATATCATAGACTGCCCCGACGATTTTAATTTCTCCATTATCCTCCATTTCTTTCAAAATTGGGCTTTTTGCTCTAATTTCAGCAACCGTATTTTTGATATTGCTTTCACAAACTAAGTGCAAATACTCCGTGTTTTTAGACGTTTTTTCACCGTCGTACTCAACCGCTTCGACAGCAGGATTAATTTTAGTGAGCATTGCAGTAATATTGCCTAATTTGACTTGGTCAATTGCGGCTTTTACTGCCCCACAACTCTCATGTCCCATTACCAAAATCAATTTAGAACCAGAAACTTTACACGCAAATTCCATACTGCCCAGAATATCTTCATTGACAAAATTACCTGCAACTCGCGCTACAAAAATGTCACCGATACCTCTATCAAAAACATCTTCGACTGGCACCCGACTATCCACACAAGACAAAACAATTGCTTTTGGATATTGAGCCAGTGCAGTCTTTCGCACTTGCGCTGAGTGGTCTCTCGCAGTCAAGTCATTCCTCATAAAACGCTGATTGCCCTCTTTGAATGATTGAATTACCATGTCTGGTGTAAGCGCATCTTGCTGTTCTTTTGTCAAAACATCTTCCACAAGTCCTTTAACTGCTGGAGCTTGTGTTGCCGCCTCGGTAGTCGAAGAAGTGGTGGCTTTTTCTTGATCACAAGACATAAAACCAACAATTACAACTAATAGAAATAAAGCTTTAAGATTCTTCGTCATGAATTTTTTATTTAAAAGGTTATTATTTTTAGTTTAATTTCTAAGTAGTCAGTCAAGTTAATAGTGATAAGTTTGCGTGAGAGAATTGAGAATTATTTTAAAAATCAACGCCTCAAGTATTGCTTGAAATGTTAAAGCCCATAATTACACTACACTCAAACTATCACATTTGATAGTAAAACTATTACACAGGTATTGATTAAACGATTCATTATAGGATATGTTCACAACAATTTATTTTTTTTTAAAATAATTTATAAGTGAAATGAATTTAAGGAACGCGAATTAAATAAATGCAGATTCTTGATAGTGAGAGTTTGTTCATAG
>CAYUNA010000790.1:0-2537 GCA_964445895.1 uncultured Saprospiraceae bacterium
CCAGTCCAATTTATTTTTTATGAGAAAACCCTTTTAGACTTTATGAATGAAGATGTAGACCAATGAAAAAGCGACAGTGAACTACCTCAACTTATACCCTACTCCAAAAGTCAAAAACGAAAATTGTCCGATATTTCTGCCATTCGCCAAGACACCAGTATTGATGGTAATCCCCCATCTATTGGTCAATAAAAAATAGCCATTTAATCCCAAAATAAGATAATTAACTCTGGTTTTTGGTAGATTATTTAGTTCTTCCAAACTGATGCCTGTAATGTCGCCACCACTCAATGAATTTTGTTGATTAAGGTAAGCTGTCGCGTAAAAATTTTGGGCAGCATAACCAAATTTTCCAGAAAAAAGCAAAGCATTGGGAACCTCTCCCAGTCGATTACTTATGCCTAGTTGAATATCTGCAAAAACACCTCCTTTGAAGTCAAATCGAGCCAACCCCAACACATCAATTGCCGTTGCACCATTTCCTAAAGAAAGCAAACCGCCTGGATTATAATCGCTTCCAGGCATTGAACCGCCAACTGCTCCTCCTAAGAGTAAAGTTCCTTGACTGGTTTCTTTTTTAAGGGCTCTTAATTTAGCATAAAGTCCAATATCTTGCAAACCAGAAATTTTGGATGTCCCTTGCACGGGGTCAGCAGTATTTGTTCCGCTACTCACTGAAACATAAGGAATGCTGGCTACAATGGTCATTTTTTCAGAAGCTGCATAAGAGATATAAAGGTTGGCTATATTTTCGTTGAGCGATTCGTGGATAGGCACTGGAGACTGCTCTTTTGTCCCCTGATAGAAACTATTAAAACTCTTGCTAGTATAAGATAGGATAATATCCGTTTCCTTATTTGGGGAAAAATAACCATCCAAAACGCCTTGTCCTTTAGCAAAATAAGACACGAAAATGAAGGCCAGTAGTAGGAAAAGTCCTTTTGAAGGGTGAACTGTTTGAATACTCATAAAATTTGATTTAACCACTATTTTTATCTTTTGCGGATAGAAGTTAGAAAAAGAAATAATGAGACAGTTCTAAAGGGACAAATCTAATTAAAAAATTCTTATTTAGTCGTATTTAAAATTTCAAAATAGTCAGCATCTAATCTATAACCAATTGAAAAAGAAATAATTAACACCTAAATGTTTTTACACGGACATTATATAGCTATATATTATCTTTCCTATAAAAATGTTCTATTCCCGACGAAACTCACTACTATGGAATTAAAAAAATGTTAGGTTTAGCAACTAACCAATCTCCAACCGTACCATGGATTGTTTTTTTTAGCGTCAACAATTTTGACTTTTTTATTTTTATGAGAAAGCCCTTTTTTAACCATTAATTTTAATTTTTCCCATTAAAATCAATATTATTGCATTTATACCAAATCAACTTATTCACCAAATAATGAAGGACAAGTATCTCCTTCTGATAGTTTTTTTGCCTAACCAACTAAAATAAATATGAAATTGTATATAAACAATGAGACCTCCGAATTGGAATGTGTGGTCTTAGGAATTGGGACGAATAGAGGAAAGCCACGAAGTATCAATCCGATGATAAGAAAACATTTAGCAGAGGGCACCTTTCCAACTGAAGAAGATATTTGTGCGGAGATTCAGACTTTCGAGAATGTATTGAAGCAAAACGGTGTGGAGGTCCTTCGTCCAATTGATTTGCAGGGAAAAGAACAGATATTTACCAGAGATATTGGCTTTGTGATTGAGGATAAGTTTTTTGTTTCCAATATGAAACATGCCGTAAGAAGCGAGGAACAGGAAGGCATTCAATATATTCTGGATAAAATAGAGGACACTCAAATAATTAACATTCCAAAAGAAATATTAGTGGAAGGAGGAGATGTTCTCGTCTGGAATGACCATATTTTCATTGGAATCAGCGATAGGACAACAGCAAATTCGGTAGATTTTATTCAAAGCATTTTTCCAAAGAAAACGGTCTTGGGTTTTGAAATTACGGTTGACCAAAATAGTCCAGATAAGAACATTCTACATTTAGATTGCACTTTTCAACCTATCGGAACAGACGAGGCGATTATCTATCATAATGGATTTGTGAAGCCGCCAAAAGTGCTTTTAGAAATGTTTCCAAAAGAGAAATTGATTGAAGTTGATTTGGACGAAAAAAATCAGATGTTTCCTAATATTTTTTCCATCTCTCCTAAAAAAATTGCCGTCGAAAAGCACTTTACTCGATTGATAACTGAATTAAAGAACAGAGGTTATGAAGTTTTTGAAGTGGACTATCGAGAAACGTCAAAATTAAGTGGTTTGCTACGGTGTTCGACGTTGCCTCTGCGAAGGAAAAAGTCTTAAATTATGGATAAATTGTTAGTCGCTTTTTTTCTGCTAAACAGCGTAAATCTTTTTTGCCAACCCGAAGGATTGACCAAGAAAAAAATAGCAGACAACGGTATTTATAAAGTAACTGCTTTTTTGGATATGGAATCGGACGACCTTCAGTTTGAGAACATGGATGTACGCTTTTTTAAATTCAATCAAGCATCTAA
>CAYUNA010000791.1:0-2532 GCA_964445895.1 uncultured Saprospiraceae bacterium
TATGAACTTTTTTATAAAAAAGATAGGGCATTCAAATTTCATACATTTAAAGAAATTGCCCAAATTTTGTTCAAATCTCTTATTCTTTCAAATTTAATAGAAATACAAATCTCTTTTCTAAAGTAAACCTGCAACTGCCCACAAAGTTACACATCTGAATATTGAATATTAAAAAGGAATTATGTTTTGTCGGCTGAAAGATGGAGTAAAGCCAAATTTATCTTTTTTTTAATAAAAAACGCGGGTATTTTTTATTAATATTAAATAAATTAAAATGTAAAATTCGCTAAAATGACTATTTTTCATGCCACACATCTTCGTTATTTTGCTTAAAAATTTAAACTTCTTAAAAAAAAATCATGCAAAAAGAACTCTTGTTTATTCTGCTATTTTTAGTAACCTCATCTATTATGACTGCACAAACAGCGGTCAAACATACCATCAAAAAATACGAAGCAGTCATTTTTACAATACACGGTGGAGAGGTGCGCGGTATTTTATCAGAAACAACAGATAGCAGTTTGATTATTTATCCTGATTACAACGAAAGAGCATTTAAAAAAGGAATAGAATTGTCTAAATTAGAAGTGAAGGCAACAGATATTTTGAAAATCAGACTTAGAAAAAATAGTACGGAAGGGAAGTTGGCAGGCGCAGTAATTGGAGGAGTAGCTGGAGGGCTTTTGATGTGGACAGTGAAAGAAATTGCAAATGATACCGCAAATGGTATTGTACAGTCAGCCTTCCCTTATGCGAATGTCAAAAAACAAAAAACATCATTTGATGGAATAAATGTATTGGGCATTGCGGGTGGTGCTGGCATTGGAATAGTCATTGGCTCAAGAAATCGTACTAAAAAAGAATATTTTATTGGTGGTAATCCTGATTTTTTCAAACCGCTAATAGTGGAATTGAAGCCCTACGAGATTCAGCTGATTTCTAATTTTGCAACTTATTGATGTGTTTTAAACATCATACTTGTCTAAGTAAGGTGACGGTATTTATGTTTTTATAGCAAAAAAAATACCGTCACCTACTTAGAAAAAAGTTTAATTTCAAAAACAAGAGTCATCAATCTTCCTCAATAATCGCATCGTCAATCAATTCATTTCCGTCCCCATCCAAATCATCAAAACCCTTTACTTTCCCTTCGTTGAGTTTAGCTTGGTATTCAGGATTATCTTGAATTGTCAACTCACCCTCCGCTTTTTTCTCTTCCATAGAATAATTGCCATCAGCATATTTTTCCGCCTTATCCCAAAAACTGCCATGCTTATTCAATTCACTCTCTCCGACATCAATTGGCGTATCGGCAAAATCTTTTTCAAAATCAATTTTGCCTGTAATTTTGTCTTCCAGTTTTTGACCTAAATCTTTCGCACGATCAGTCAAACTATCCATATTGTCACCCGATTTGGCTGCTTCCGCTTCTGCTTTTGCCATCAAATCATCTTTAGCCGCTAATATTTTTGAACCAACACCTTCTGCCATATCGCCAAATTTATCAACAGCTTTCCCGCCTTTATCCAGCACTTCTCCGCCAACTTTCTCGGAAACTTCTCCTAATTTATCCATGAATTTTTCGCCAGTATCCAATACCTTGTCACCAACTTTTTCAGATACCTCCGCTGCTTTTTGCACGGCTGGATTTGCCTCTAATTTGTCACTGATATCGGCAGCTGTATTTTTTACTTTTCCTAAAATATCGCCCCCTTTATCCATCGCCGTCTTACTTAAATCTGCTCCCAATGCTTTCGCGGAATCTAACGATTTAGAAATTTTACCCTTCGCCATTTCTTCCTTTGTCATAAAAATAGACTCTTCATTTTCTGCTACGGTTTCTGCAGTTGCAGCGGACTCCGCGGCAGCTTTCTCGCGCCGTTCTTTCATAATTTCTTCCAATATATCCGTGTCTTCCGTAATTGGTGCAGCCTCCGACTCTTTACCAGTCACTTTTGCCCCCAGGTCTTCGACAGAATTTTTTGCTTTATCCGCTAAGACACCGCCTGTTGTCAAAATCGTACTACCAACATTTTCCGTAAAATCACTGGCCTTATCCATCGCATCGCTGGCCTTGTCACGCAATCGGTCTCCCAAATCACCTGCTTTTTCTTTGGCATGGTCAACGTATTCATCAGCCATTTCACTCAATTCTTCTCCTTTTTCTTTGGCAGCGTCCGTAACTTTACCAGCCGCTGACTTAGCGATGGATTTGTTCGCCCAAAATATTTTCTTAATGTCATTAAAGATTCCCATGTCATTTTATTTTTCAATTTTAAAATGGTGCGATAAATGCTTTTCAGCAATTACAACATTTCAAAATTAGTGTTTTCAAAGTGGAAAAATAATAATTTTCCGAGAAACAATAAAATTTATTCTACCAACAACAATCAGGCAGTATTCTTGTACCTTTGTCGCTTTTAGTTCGTCATAAGGCCACTTGGCATTCTGTAAAGATAATTTATTATCATTTTGTCTAATACAGTGTAACAAAAGTTTATTTAGATTACCAGGAGGGAGAAAATTGCAAAT
>CAYUNA010000792.1:0-2525 GCA_964445895.1 uncultured Saprospiraceae bacterium
GGCATTTACTTTACATAGTATTGATTTACCGTGTAACAAAAGTTTATTTGCATTTTTCACAAAGTGATTTTAAGGGAGCAAAACGGTTTGCAAAAACCGTTTTGCTCCCTTAACACCGCCCCGCGCGTGGGAGTGAGGTGTTTGAAGCTCGAAAATCTTGCGATTTTCTCGCTTCTCATAATTCAAAGAAACTTCCTTTACAGTGTATTGATGTAGTGTATGAAAAGTTTCTTTACGTTTTACTCGGAGGCTAAAGTTGCCTCGATTTTGGGGTTTTAGAGCGAGATTGATTGAGTTTTCCATTGGAACACTCAATCAATCTCGCTCCGAACCTCTCCTCGAAAAATGTTTTTTTAGTGTACTTAATACCATGTAACGTAAGTTTCACTTTTTTTTTTGTAGATTTATTCCATTCAAAATTAAAAGCACTTTGAATGAAACAATTATTTTTACTCTGCTTATTATTTTTATTTGCCACCTCCCCGACTTTTTCACAACGCTATTTATTAGAATTTGACGATGAAAAATCAGCCGAATTATTGGATAAAGCAGAACAAGCTTACGTCGATAAAAACTATGAACGTAGTGCTAAACTCTATGGAAAATTACTTCAAAAAGAAGGTGAAACTCCTGAGATTCTCTTCAATCAATTGACTGCTCTGGTTCATCTGACGGATACGGCTATGATTACAAAAACCTTTGATAAACTCAATAATACGGATTGGATTGATTGTAATTTTTTATCAAAAACGCAGGATTTTACAGAAATAAAATACAAACAGATTTTTAAAATTTGGCAGAAAGCCGTTAGAACGTGTGGACAAAACAACAAGATTTTTAATGAAAAAATTAAAAATCCAGAGTTGCGACAGCAATTGTTATGGTTGCAAATGGAGGACATTACAGCGGATATGCGTTTGATTCAAAAATTTAAATATAATGCAGAAAAAGACATTTCCTTAGATGAATTGAAATTAGAACGCAAAAAAACGTATGTTAAAAACTTTTTTACACTCCTCAACATCATCGAAGATAATGGTTGGCTGGGCATTCAGGAAGTTGGGAAAGATGGCGCAAAAGCTGCTTGGTTAATTGCTCAGCATGGTAACCACATGGTTTCACAGCAAGTTGAAATTTTGGAAATGATGGAACAAGCCATGCTCGAAAATAACTTTGAAAAGCAATATTACGCTCACCTTTACGACCGTGTTCAAGCCAATCAACGCAAGCCACAACGCTATGGAACGCTGCGATATCGAGATGATGAAACAGGAGAATGGAAACTATATGCTGTTGAAGATGAAAGTAAATTGAACACTTTTCGCGAAGAAGTCGGACTGCCACCACTCAAAAAATAGTAAATGTTGAATATAGACCAATTACGCACCGAGACGCTCGGGTGCGCCCATAAAATCCACCTCAATAACGCAGGTGCAGCGCTTTCCTCTCAACCGGTTATTCAAGCGATTCAAGCTTATTTTGACTTAGAAAATCAAATTGGAGGCTATGAAGCGATGATGGAAAAATCCGAGGAAATTAATGGTTTTTACGCTGCATTGTCGCGCTTACTCAATTGCCAATCGCACAATATCGCCCATGCAACTTCAGCGACGGATGCTTATAGCAAAGCCCTTTCTTCGATTCCTTTTCAAAAAGATGATGTTATTTTGACGACAGACGATGATTATGTTTCCAATCAGATAGCATTTTTTGTTTTACAAAAAAGGATTGGTGTGAAACTGGTGCGGGCTGCCAAAAATAAAGAGGGCGGTGTTGATATCAATTCGGTAGCAGATTTAATTAAAAAGCATCAGCCAAAATTGATTGCGATAACCCACGTTCCTACCAATTCAGGCTTGATTCAAGACATCGAAAGTATCGGCGAAATGTGTCGTAAAAACAATATTCTATATCTTGTTGATGCCTGTCAATCAGCAGGGCAGATGCCGTTGGATGTCAAGAAAATCCACTGTGATTTTTTAACAGCAACTTTCCGGAAATTTTTGCGCGGGCCACGGGGAGTTGGCTTTTTATACGCATCAGATAAGGTTTTAAGAATGGGGCTTGAGCCAATTTTCCCAGACCTTAGTGCAGGAATCTGGACAGGTAAAAACGAATATGAATTGGCGCAAACGGCGAAGCGATTTGAAGTTTGGGAACGCAATTATTCCTTAATTTTAGGCGCACGAGCAGCAGTGGAATATGCATTGGATTTAGGCTTGGAAAACATTCAAAAGCGTGTACAATTTTTAGCAAATTATACGCGAGAGGGGATTGGGAGTATTCCCGATTGGCGCGTTTTGGATAAAGGAAAAAATCTTTGTGGCATCGTTACGGCACACCGGGAAAATTGTGATTTGAATCATTTGAAACAAGCGTTTGTTAATCAAAACATCAACGTTTCTTTTGCTTCTAAAACCAACGCTTTTATTGATATGGATGAGAAAGGCGTGGATTGGACGTTGCGGATTGCGCCTCATTATTATAATTTGGAGTCGGAGATTGATAAAGCAATCAAAGTAATG
>CAYUNA010000793.1:0-2508 GCA_964445895.1 uncultured Saprospiraceae bacterium
GCAAAAGGTGCCTTCAAGAATCGAAGGTTATTTAGTTCGCGTTCCTAATTTTCCTCTTAACGAGAAAAATTGCCTTATGATACAGCCTCAAATAAAGAAATCCGTGGTGCGTCCGGACAGAGGATAGCTATGGAACAGTATTACATCTGATTGCTCATTTAAAAAAAAATTATGTTCAGAATTACCATCATATTCTTTTTACTTTTTCAATCTCTGACAATGACTGCACAAGACAAACCAACACTTATATACATAGGCGACCCGATGTGTTCGTGGTGCTATGGTTTTTCCCCTGAATTGACGATTGCACTTGACGAATTAGGCGAAAAAGTGGAAGTCGAAACCGTAATGGGTGGTTTGCGTCCCTACAATACACAGACGATGATGGATTTGGCGGATTTTCTGACAGGACACTGGAGAGAAGTGCATGAACGCAGCAACCAACCGTTTAATTATGATGTTTTGAAGACCTCGCAGGTGTATGATACCGAGCCGCCGTCGCGGGCAGTTGTGGTTATGCGAGAGTTAGCACCGGCCCACGAACTGGCATTTTTTAAGGACATACAAACGGCGTTTTATTTTGGTAATAAAAACATGGAAAATGTTGAAACGTATCTGGAATTGGCAAAAAAATATAAGGTCAATTCGACTAAATTTAAAACCCTTTTTGAATCCGCTAAAATGAAAAATGCAGTACGAGCAGATTTTGAAAAAGCAGCAGCAATGGGCGTTCGTGGCTTTCCGACAGTGGTTTTGAAAAAAGGAGAAGAATATATTTTAATTTCTAATGGGTATCTGGCAGGAGAACGGGTAGCAAAAATGGTAGAGGCGAATCTGTAGATAACTTGATTTCATGTTCCAGAATACAAAAGTTTTAGAAACTTTTGTATTTTTGGACATGAAGTCAATTACCTATATCCTATTATTATTTAGTCTTCTTTTCGAAATCGGTTGTACGCATGAGGAAGCACCTCAACAATCACCTATTTTAAAATTAGAAACACCTTTCATTCAAGTTTTAGGCATCGCTCAAGATGCTGGCTTTCCACAAGCCAATTGTCAAAAAAACTGTTGTCAAAATGTTTGGAATCAGCCCGAAAAACGTAAAAAAGTTTCCTGTCTTAGCATCGTTGACCCGACAACCAAAACGGGTTGGATTTTGGATGCCACACCAGATTTTAAAGATCAATTGTATTTAATGGAAAATAGTGTCCCTAATGAAAAAATAACATTAGGTGGTGTGCTGTTGACGCATGCACATATCGGACATTATACAGGCTTGATGCACCTTGGGCGGGAAGCAATGGGAGCAAAAAAAGTACCTGTTTATACGATGCCGAGGATGAAGAGTTATTTGGAGAATAATGGACCATGGAGTCAGTTGGTGACGTTGAAAAATGTGGAATTACGGGCATTGGCGAGCGATTCGACGATTGTTTTGAATAAAAATATAAAGGTAACGCCGCTGTTAGTACCGCACAGGGATGAGTTTTCGGAAACGGTTGGCTTCTTAGTGAAAACAGCTGAAAAGAAAGCGTTATTTATTCCTGATATTGATAAATGGCATCTTTGGAAAACAGATATTTTGGCGTTGATAAAAACGGTAGATGTGGCGTATTTGGATGGGACTTTTTTTCAAAATGGCGAGATTCCTGGACGAGATATGAGTGAGATTCCACACCCGTTCATAGAGGAGAGTATAGCGTTTTTTGAAACCCTGGAAGCGGAGGATAAGAGGAAGGTTCGATTTATTCATTTTAATCATACGAATCCTGTTTTGGAAGAGGGAAGTTCGGCGCAGAAGATGGTTGTCGAGAAAGGATTTGGACTTGCAGAGGAAGGGGCTATTTTTGAGCTATAATGTTTTTGAGGAGCAATTTAGATAGGGTGGGGAACGCAGGTAAAAATTGGCTTAAATTTTTAGCGATGTATCAAATGTAAGTGAAATGAATTTAATAAGTTGAGCCAGAATGCGCCGTAATTTTTTCTTGTAAAAAGGTTTAAAAATCAGTGCATAGCCGCGTTACGGACTTATTTTTAAAGGTTTTTAGAAGGAAAAAGAACAAGCATAATGGTTCAAGTTATTGAATTCATTTCACTAATGCTCTATTATAGCCAATTTCAGTGCGCGCGGATAAAAGTTAGATAATGAACGGTATTTTGATCTCTTTTAATCCTCATATTATGATTTTTAATTTTTGTTGGGGCAAGTAGTTATTTTTTACAAACTTCTTTACTACCAAGAGAGTCACAAATTAATTATACATTCAAACAAATTATTGCAGAGTCAAAACATTTATGTAAATTTACGCGACATTTTATAGATTGATTATAAAATGTTTCGTTTCTTACGTTAAAACACGGCGCAAAAAGTAAGTTTCTTTAGCTTTTTCACAAAGGGGTGTTAAGGGAGCAAAACGGTTTGCAAAATCGTTTTGCTCCCCTAAATCCCTACCGCCCCGCGCCGCAGGCGCGGGGGAGTGAGTTTTTTGAAGCTCGAAAATCTTG
>CAYUNA010000794.1:0-2507 GCA_964445895.1 uncultured Saprospiraceae bacterium
AATTTGCAATTTTCTCCCTCCTTAAAAACCAAAGAAACTTTTGTTACACGGTACTTAATACGTTGGCAGTCAAAGCCCATAAATGAAAATAAAGCATTCAACATATTGGAAAATGAGGATAAAGCAAACAAGAACCTTACTTCGAATACCTTCCTTAATCAAATATTCGGGACTTCGGAAATTGACATTTATAGGAACTGCTTTTGTGATGGTTTTTGGGTCAAGTTGTTCTTTATCAAAGAGCTTGAAAGAGGGGGAAACCCTTTATACGGGGGCAGAAATTGTTTTTCAAAAAGAGGATGAAGGCTTGAAAACCAATGAATTAGCGACGGAATTGGCAAGTGTAATTGAATCGCCCAAGGCAAATGGAAGCATTTTAGGATTACGGTTAAAATTACGATTGTATAATTTATTTTATACCGAAAAAGAAAAGGGATTAACGAAATGGCTACAGAAAACCCTGGGCACGCCGCCAGTTATTTATGATGAGAATATTACGAAGCAATCAATAGAATTATTAGAAAATCGAGCCATCAATAATGGCTATTTTAACAATGAAGTCAACGCGGACGTCCAGACAAAAGGACTAAAAACGAAGGTAAAATATTTTGTAAAAATCGAGCGACCTTATCTGATAGATACCGTGCAATATAGCATTTCAGATTCAATGGTGGCTATCAAGATGGAGGCGATTCGAGATTCGACGTTATTGAAAATGGGGAGGCGATATGATTTAGATTTAATCAAGCAAGAACGAGTGCGTATTGCCAATAAAATGCGGGCATCGGGCTATTTTTATTTTCAGGATGAGTATTTATTATTCAGGGCAGACACGACTCAGGAACGGCGAAAAATTGAAATGGAATTGCTGTTAAAAGAAAAAACGCCTAATCGAAGTTTACAGCCACAATACATTAGACAAGTGGTGGTTTATCCGGATTATAATTTAAAAAGAAAGGCATCTACGCGTTTGGATACGTTGCAAAATACTGAAATGACCCTGATTTATGAAAAATTACTGCTTTCTCCAGAAGAATTACAGAAAGCGATTTTATTGGAAAAAAACGCATTGTACAGTACCGAATTTCATCAAAGAACGCTGGAACGGCTGTCAAATATGCAGACTTATCAATATATAGATGTACAGTTTGAAAAGGTGAAAAATCAAGATTCCTTAGTCGATGTAACCGTGTATTTGACACCGCGAAAAAAGCGGACGATTGAGGGGGCTTTGGGAATGTCTTACACGCGAGGAGTGAGTTTTGGACCAGAAGTTTCGTTCAATTA
Source organism: uncultured Saprospiraceae bacterium (assembly GCA_964445895.1). Classification (GTDB taxonomy): domain Bacteria; phylum Bacteroidota; class Bacteroidia; order Chitinophagales; family Saprospiraceae; genus CAYUNA01. The sequence continues at coordinate 1,288 of CAYUNA010000794.1, forward strand.
CACCAATCGAAACTTGTTTAAAGGTGCAGAAGTTTTAAAAGTAAACGGAACGACGACTTTTAATTTTCCATTGACCAATCAGGTGTTGACCACACAAGAACAATCGCTGGAAATACAATTATTGAAACCGCGAGTATGGTTTCCGATACGACAAATATTGGAGTCAAAACGGTTAATCGGTAACACATTCGCCAAGTTAACTTTTTCGCGGCAGCAACTTCAATTGCCAATGGAAAGTGTAAGAGATTTATTGGAAACGGGTGGTTTTAGTCAGTTATTGGCTGGATTAAATAACGACGAAGCGTATGCACCAACGGCAGACTTGAATGCGATAGAATTCAGTTTTGGATACCAATGGCGACGGCAGGCAAAATTTCGGCATCAATTGAGTCCACTGGAGATTGTCTTTCAAATTCCAACGTATAGCATATCAGAATTGCGGTCGTTTTTAATTGTTTTAAGCAATACCTCACAAGATAGAAGTTTGGGTTTGAATTTAGAAAAAATGGTTATTTATAAGCCCAATTATGTGTTTTTGTATGACTCTCGTTTGAAAAAAATTAGGGAGCATAATTACTATTATCGCGGCAAATATGGTTATTCTACTAACCGTCTTTTGAATAATGTGGCCTTGGTAGATAAAAATAAAATAGAGGGTCAATTTTTGCATTTTGAAAATGATATCCGCTATTTTTATAAGCCAAATGCAAAGACAACATTTGCTTTTCGGGTATCACCGTCGATTGCTTATCCGCTAAAAAATGAAGTGATTTTGCCGTTTTTTGATCTCTTTGTGGTTGGTGGACCAAATAGCGTTCGCGCATTTCAGCCACGTCGTGTCGGACCAGGGACACGCGAGCCAATAAACGAAAATTTCTTCTTCATTGGTACGGGCGATATTCGGTTAGAAACCAGTTTTGAAATCCGCCAAAAGCTAACAAGTCTGGTCGAATTGGCGCTATTTGTTGATGCGGGTAATACCTGGTTGTATGATGGAGGAGCAGACGCTTCCGCCAAATTTGATGTCAACACTTTCTATAAGGAACTCGCTTCTGGTGCGGGTTTTGGTTTGCGTTTTGATTTTAGTGTACTACTAATTCGCACGGATTTGGCTTATCCACTAACGAAGCCCTGGTTGCCAGAAGGGGAGCGATTTGTGGCGGATAAATTCAGTTTTGGGGAGTTGAATTTTAATTTGGCTTTTGGGTATCCGTTTTAGA
>CAYUNA010000795.1:0-2495 GCA_964445895.1 uncultured Saprospiraceae bacterium
AACGAGTCAGAATGGGTAGATTATTTTTTACCAATTCCCTAACTCGTATGCTGAGGTTCTGACCTCGGTTTGGTAATTGGCAAAGAGTCGTCTTTCGGGATGATTCTTTGCTTTTTTTGTTTAGCAAAGTTGTTTTTCAAAACTCCGCCTCCACCTCAATCACCATAATCTCCTTAGTTTCTGGATGCTCAAAACTCAACCGCTGCGCATGCAAATGCAATCGATTCGCTTTTGTTCCATACAAATCATCTCCCACAATCGGACAACCCAAGCCTCTCGGATGCGCCGCGTGCATCCGTAGCTGATGCGTTCGTCCTGTAATTGGATAAAAATAAACTTTCGTGCGGTTGCCCATTCGTTCAATCACTTCCCAATCCGTCACCGCTCGTTTTCCATATTCATAACAAATCACCTGATGCGGTCGATTATCCAAATCCACCCGTAACGGCAAATCTATTCTGCCCGAATCACCTGCTACCACGCCATCCAATACGGCAACATACCGTTTTTTGACTTTCCGTTTGGCAAATTGCCCTTGCAATAACTTATGTGCCTCCTTCGTCTTTGCCAATATCAAAATCCCCGAAGTGGACATATCCAGGCGGTGAATTGTCATATTGCCCGTCGCATTAGGATACTTTGCTTGCATCCGTGTTTGTACAGAATCAAAAATGTTTTTCCCTGGTACAGACAAAAATTCTGGGGGTTTATTCACAATTACAATATAATCGTCCTCAAACACCGTTGGGAGTTCTTTACCCAACGCAGGATTGGTCAACATCGGATTTTCATCGACAGCCATTCCATCCAGCATGTGTTTTAGAATTGGTTTACATTTACCTGTACAAGCAGGGTAGTGGTTTTTGTGAAAACGTACCGCCGATGCAGGAGATTTGCCCCACCAAAATTCAGTAATGGCAATTGGACGCAAGTTGTGTAGGAAGGCATATTGCAATAATTTGGGCGCTGCACATTCACCCGCACCCGATGGCGTTGGCGTATTTTGAAAAATATCAGTCAAATCCTTTCGCTCTCCTTTAATGTTCAAAAACCGGTAATGTTGAAACAATCGGCGTTGTAAATTAACCGACTTGGCTTTTCGATTTGCTTTTAAATTTGCTAATTTTTCTTCTAAAATAGTCAACGGTTTTTTCGCAATTTCAAGCGCTTCTGTTAACTGCCGTTCCGTATCTTTTAAAACGTATTTTCGACCGACACTTTCCCGTGCGAGTTCTGCTTCTAAAACTGCATAATCTGCGGGCGAAAGGTTCATTTTTCCTTCTTTTCGACGAGCTTTACGGACTTGTTTGGCAGCGCGCGTCGTTTCTTTGATTGCTGCTAATTTTTCATTAAAAATAGCGGTTTCTTTTTTTACAAATGCTTGTAAATCAGTAAATTCGCTACTGTTTTCCAAATCATCAATCTCTGCTGTCAAAACCATCAACTCGCGTTCTCCAATATCATAAAATTCTCCACCTGGATTGCTATCAAAAACAGCAGGAACAAACTGACCGATTTTTTCATGTTCCATCATCTTTCCTGAAAAAGCGGCTAAAAAACCAATTTCTTTCGCCTCATTTTCGACGACCATTACACCAAACATTTTTCCAATAGCATCTTCCGAATCAGGGTTTTTAATACCAAAATTATAGCTCCAATCCTTTTGCGTTTCCAAATAAGTTTTCAACTGTTCGGCTGCCAAAATCGCTAACGGATGCGGTTCATAATAAAACGGGAAAGTAAATTTTTCGGGCAATTCAATGCCGTCGATAGGTTTTTTGAAATGAATAAAACGGTCGGTATTGTTATGGTGGATGGGTTTCATTTTATGTTAAAATTCTGTAGGCTACGCGATAAAAAATCACCAATTCGTAAACGCTTTATTAAAAATATCCTCTACCAATTGGTCGAAAATAATCTGAATATATTCCTCTTGCACATCAATCAAATTTTCATCAGCAGGGTAGTCAAAAAAGAAAGAAAAACGAACGGGCTTTTCCCATGCATTGTCCTCATTTTTATTGTTGATATAATCTACGGTCACTGCAATTGTCAACCGATTAAAGCTGGTTTCTTCCCCTGCTCTTGGCGCTTCAGAAGTTACCCGATATTCTGTAATCGCTCCCGAAAACTCCAAATCCGGGTCAACATCTTTATAGACCAAACGAGATTCTCGCCGAAATTTATCTTTCAACAATTCTGCAAAATTCTGCCCCTCATTCGGCGGTATATTTTCTGGATAAACATTGAATTGCTCCACGAAAAATGTGTTCGCTTCGGCTGGAATGCTAATTCCTTTAAAAGAATAACAAGAAGTGAAAATGATGGATATTAAAACTAAAATCGATGTTTTGAACATAATCGTTGCTGTTTTAAATTAGACTTTATGAATGAGGTTTAAGTCGCTCAAATCTCATTCATAAAGTCTACTAAACCTGCTATAGAAACGAAGGTCTGATAAGCATTATTAAAACAATTAACTTTTCATTTGCCTC
>CAYUNA010000796.1:0-2495 GCA_964445895.1 uncultured Saprospiraceae bacterium
CACTATATGAGGATTAGGAGAACTTAAAATACAGTTCATTATCTAATTTTTGTCCATCCGCACCACGGGATTTTTAGTTATAGCGGCAATCATTTTGATTTTTTGCTAAAAATCAAAATGATTGCTTCTGAAAAAAAATCCGTGGTGCGGACGGACAGAGCATCGCTATTGAACTGGCAAGAAGTAATTCATATTCTCAAAAATAATTTCTGTCCAAGCACTTAACATCAGATAAATATTAATCTACCTTTTTACGAACTAAAGTTTTCGTACTATCCCCCGTCATTTCAAAAGTATCGGGAACGAAAATACGGACATTCACTTCCTCAAAACATTCTTTATCTTTTGACCGGCGGATAGGTTCTCGCTCCTTATCAAAACTGGATAATACCAATCGACTACTCAGCGTATCCGCCAAAATTTCGTAGCGCTTACCTTTAGTGACAAAATGATTCAAAATAGCTGGAGATGCTTCGTAGAGTTTCACCTTAGTTTCGGTCATAATGGTATTACCAGCCCATTTTTCGATGGAATAATCACCTACCAAGTCCAAAGAAATGCCCTCCATATCGTCTCCCACTTCAAAGGTTTGGTGCATCACTTTTTCCAGTTGCGCCTGAGCATTTGAAAAAGTGAAAAGGCAGATGAATAAAAAGGAGTATCGAGCAATAGTCTTCATGTATGATTAATTTATTTTTTGAAAAGCGGTATTAAAAAATCTTGTCTTTAGTAAGACGCATCACTACAGCATTCGCCACAAAATTAACCTCATTTTTAGATTTATTTAATGTTTCACCAGCGTATAAACATTTAAATAACAAAAAAGGTGTGCAACCCTTCAGTTACACACCTTTTTAACGACCGCTTTAAATGTTACAGATTCGCAGGGTGTTTAGTATCAGCACTATTAGAAGATGCTTCATTCGTCAAGCGCAAAGTAACATCTTCTGGTTTATAAATGACGTAAGTGATATTTTCTTTTAACTCAACGCCGCGTACCGTAATCGTTCGTGCCAAGCCTGGCGCATCAATCATCAGTCCTTCAGCCGTTTCGTTCGCTTTCAGATTATATCGACCAGCAGTGACCAATGATTTCAGCATAGCGTCGCTGCCCGTTTCGATGCCAATCGTAACGTGGACACGCATCAGGGAATTGCTCCATTCTTTGACCTCTACCTGACCGTTCAAGTCCAATTCGACAAAATCATTGCCTTCCAAATTAAAGGATTTGATGAGTGTTTTTTCGATGTTTTGAGCAGTCGAAAAAGCAAAGGTAAATAGCAGTGGAATAAGTAAGAATATAGATTTTGTTGCTCTCATGATTACCTTTTTTAAACGCAGCCAACCTTCACAGACGAAGATTTTTTGCTTGGTTTAGAAATATGTTCCAATTTAAGAGTTTTTATATGGAATGTCAAGTTTTAATAAGAATTTTATTAAAATATTTTACGTTTTTATAAAATATTATGTCTGTTTTGTAGTATAATCCCATTAAAAGGGATTTCGCTGCATGAGTTTTAATATAAAATGCTTTGTCGAATACGCACTAGCTTTTCGAGCATGTTTTCCAAGCGTTCAAGCGGCAACATATTCGCGCCATCTGATTTCGCTTTTGCTGGATTAGGATGTGTTTCGATGAATAATCCATCTACCCCCACGGCTATTCCAGCTTTTGCAACTGTCTCGATTAATGCTGGTTTTCCACCCGTCACGCCGCTTGCCTGATTGGGCTGCTGCAATGAATGCGTACAATCCAAAACAACGGGCGAACCTTGTGCTTGCATCACTGGAATGCCTCGATAATCGACTACCAAATCGGTGTAACCAAAAGTCGTCCCGCGTTCCGTCAACCAGATTTTATCATTACCAGAATTGACTACTTTTTGTCGAGCAAACTGCATTGCTTCAGCACTTAAAAACTGTCCTTTTTTGATATTGACGACCTTCCCCGTTTTTGCTGCGGCCACTAATAAATTGGTCTGTCGACACAAAAAAGCTGGAATCTGCAACACATCCACATATTTGGCTGCCAAAGCTGCTTCCTCATCTGTATGAATATCAGTTGTAGTCGGCACGTTGTACTTTTTGCCCACTTTTTTTAAAATTTTCAAAGCTTTTTTATCACCGATTCCTGTAAAGGAGTCGATTCGCGAGCGATTGGCTTTGCGATAAGAGCCTTTGAAAATGTAAGGAATTTGGAGATGGTTACAAATTTTGCTAACCCGCTCGGCAATTTCCATTGCTAAATCTTCACTTTCAATGGCGCATGGGCCAGCAATAAGGAAGAAGTTTTTGGATTTTGGGTTTTGAATATTTGGTAAATATTTACTGATTTTCATAAGATGGTTGTTTTTAATTTAGGGCAAATATAGGAATGTTCTCATTTCAAAAAATCGTGTAAAAAAAGCCCGAACTCTCGCTCGGGCTCTTTAGAGCATGGTTAAATTTTACTCTCCTGATAACCAATATTTTATGAACCTGACTTCAAATTAGCG
>CAYUNA010000797.1:0-2489 GCA_964445895.1 uncultured Saprospiraceae bacterium
TGAGAACAAAATATCCTCTCAAGAATGTTAAGTTATTTACTTCGCGTTCCTAATAGTCAACTTCGTGATTGGGTCTGTGTCAAACCGATGTCAGACCCAATCACAAACAATAAAAGAATTATGCAAAAGAATTTACTTTTTCTATTTTTTATCCTTTTACAAACCACCACATTCGCACAAGATGATTACCACAATTATCTTAACAATTTCTTGGCGACTGACCACAGTTTGCCCCAAGGTGAGTATGTCTTTTATGACTCAGAAACCACAATTAACCAAGTTGCTTCTGGCTACGGTGGCAACTATTTTACTCAAACTGCAACAGACCAGGAATTTTCTGAAAAAGTTCGTGCCATTATTTCTAATGCTGGTAACAATCCCTGGGATGCGGGTTGGAAAATTTCCAATAAACAAACGATAGATACGGGTGATAAAATGCTGGCTATTTTCTTTCTTCGGTCTGTCAATGGAGAAGGAGAAGTCAATTTTTTCGTGGAAAACAATACCAATTTTGATAAAGAAGTCATTCTTACTTTTTCAGTTACTGAAGAGTGGCGACGATATATTATTCCTTTTGAAAGCATGGCTAATTATTCATTAAACTCCTTAGGCTGGGGCTTTCATTTAGCCAATGTGTCCCAAACGATTGAGATTGGTGGCTTCACAGCGTTCAATTTTAAAAATGATGCATCAATTGACGATTTGCCAAGCGAAATCAACAATCAATTTTATGGTGGCTATGAAGTTGATGCCCCTTGGCGAGTAGAAGCTGCTGACCGCATTGAACAAAATCGTAAAGCTGATTTGACTATTAACGTAACGAGTACCGACGGCAATCCTGTTGAAAATGCCGCAGTTGAAGTAAACATGGTACGCCACAACTTCGATTTCGGTTCTGCGATTTTGGCTTCCCGCATCGCCGACAATCCTGATTACAACATCATTTATGAAAATAAACTAAAAAACTTGGATGGACAAGGACATGGGTTTAATACAATTGTTTTTGAAAATGATTTAAAATGGGATGCTTGGGAGGAAGAATGGTTTGTCAATAAACCAGAATTGCAAGATGCAATCGCCTGGCTAAAAGATAATGATATTAAAATTAGAGGACACAATTTGGTTTGGCCAGGCACTCAATATTTACCCGATGACATCCCACAAAACTATGGCAATATTCCTTATTTGAGAAACAGAATCAATCAACACATTGAAGACATTATGTTATATCCTGGCATTGGTTCAGAAATTCACGATTGGGACGTTTTGAATGAGATTGCTTTGAATGAAAATTTAGCCAACGCCTTCTCTGCTGACCCTGATTATGATACAGGAAGAGAACTGTATGTTGAAATATTTGAAAAAGCGCGACAGACAGATGCCGAGACGGGGCTTTGGTTGAATGATTATGTCACCATGACTTTAGGCAATACCGCAGGTAATCAATTATATGAACGCTTGAAACAATACACTGCAGAGTTAGTCAATTCAAATGCGGACATGGAAGGCATTGGTTTTCAGGCACACATCGGTGGCGCGCCCAACAGCATTTATGACATTTTGGGTACATTGGATGATTTTCACGAAAGCTTCGGTTTGAAAGCTAAAATTACCGAATTTGACTTGCCGACATTTGTTGATGAAGAATTGGCTGCCAATTATTTACGTGATTTTATGACCGCAATTTATAGCCACGAAAGTACTGATGGTTTCTTGTTCTGGAGCTTTTGGGATGGACAAACGTATATGAATGCGGGGCACAATCTTTACCGCCAGGATTGGAGTGAGACACCAGCACACGCTGCTTTTGTGGATTTATTATTCAATGAATGGTGGACGGAAGCATCTTTAGGCACGACAGCCGAAGGCATCGCAGATATCCGAGTTTTCAAGGGTTTGCATGAAATTTCTTATGAATGTAACGGTGAAATTATCAAAGATACCGTGAGTATTACTGAAGCAATGAATTACGAAATTGTCTGTGATAATATCACCACTGATGTTGATGAAATCGAGAAAGAGGAAATAAAAATCTTTCCAAACCCTTCCCAAGGTAACTTAAATATTGAACGCAACTCTATTAATTTAGCGAGCATCCGTTTGTTTGATACCTTAGGAAAAAACGTAATGCAATTCAATTCTTCCGATAGCTATTTAACGCTTGATTTGAAACCTTTTAAAGGTACTTATTTTATTGAAATTAAAACAAAGAATGACGTTTTTATAGAAAAAATTTTAGTACAATAATTACAATGTAAAAAGTCTTTTTGTGTTTTTGAAAAATAGCTAAAACCATTTTTCGGAGAAAGGTTAGAGGCGAGATTAATTAGATTTTCCCAAAGAAAAATCTGGTTAATCTCGCTCCCTACAAACCTCACAAGCAAAGCGGCCAAACCGCCGAGCGATATGCAAAGAAACTTTTACACACGGTATATAAGTGCCTCGTAACAAAAGTTTCTTTGCATTTAAAACAAGAGGAGTTTGAGGAT
>CAYUNA010000798.1:0-2485 GCA_964445895.1 uncultured Saprospiraceae bacterium
CGTAGCTACTCAAGACCCCACAAAACGCCCTGAACAGTTGCAAGAAAACTTCTCAAAATGGTCCGTATGGTTGCTTTGTTGAGAAAACGACAAAAGATTTTGGAAATGACAACTTTAGAGGATGTATATTTGCGCCGCGAAAAATCGCAAAACCCGAACCTCTTATGTTTAAAAATAGAAATAAGCTATTTATGAAAATTAAATCTACAATTTTTACCATACTTGCTCTTTTGTTTGCCTGCTCTGCTTTTGCCCAAAACGGAGGTATCATTCGGGGAACCGTTTATGACAAAGAATCAGGAGATCCGATTATTTTTGGAACGATTCAGCTACAAGGAGCTGGCATCGGCATCAACACTGATGTCAATGGTTTTTATAGCATCGGTAACGTACCTCCGGGAACTTACAACTTGGTAGCAACGTATGTGGGTTATGATAGTACTGCTGTCGAAGTGATTGTGGACGGTACGAAAATTTATACCCGAAACCTATATATGAGTGTCGATGAAGGGGTTGATTTGGGAGAAGTGGTCGTTTCGGCAAGACAAAGCAAAGCAAAAACAGATGTACAAGTTTCGAAAATAACAGTAAGTACCAAGCAAATCAAATCCTTGCCTGCTACGGGTGGTACAGCAGATATTGCGCAATATTTACCCGTTTTGCCTGGGATTATTTCTTCGGGTGACCAAGGTGGACAGATATATATACGGGGAGGTTCGCCCATTCAAAACAAGATTTTATTGGATGGAATGACGATTTATAATCCATTTCACTCCATTGGATTTTTCTCGGTTTTTGATACCGAAACCATTCGTAGTATGGACGTTTTGACGGGTGGTTTCAATGCAGAATATGGAGGTCGAATTTCGGCAATTGTTGATATTAAGACACGGGAAGGAAACAAAAAACGCTTTGGGGGCTTGGTTTCTGCCAATCCGTTTCAAGCCAATGCATTATTTGAAGGACCTTTGAAAAAATTTACAGAAGGCGGCGGGAGTACCTCTTTTATGTTTACGGCTAAAAAGTCGTTCATTGACCAAACGTCTACTCAATTGTATTCTTACGCCACAGAAAATGATACTCTGGGTTTGCCTTATAGCTTTACGGACCTTTATGGAAAGGTATCTTTTTTGTCGAACAATGGTAGTAAATTGAACATTTTTGGATTCAATTTTTCAGATGATGTCGATTTTGTAGATGTGACGACTTTAGGTTGGGACAATACGGGTGTTGGCGCAGATTTTACCTTGATTCCACCCAATGCCAATATCGTAATGGGCGGTAATTTTGCTTTTTCAAAATATGACTTATCATTGGCAGAAGCGGACGGTGCGCCGAGGGAAAGCGGGATTACAAGTTATAGTGCAGGGTTAAATTTCACTTTTTTTGGTCTGAATAATGAAATCAAATACGGATTTGATTTTACAGGTTTGAATACTAATTTTAAATTTAGAAACTTCCGAGGCATTACTTTTGAAAATGAAGATGACACCTCTGAATTGTCTCTTTTTGTAAAATACAAGCAAAAAATCGGTAATTTAATTATCGAACCAAGTTTGCGTTGGCAATATTATACCGGACAGAAAAAAGCGTTCTTTGAACCTCGATTGGGTATGAAATTTAATGCAACCGATAATCTTCGTTTCAAATTAGCGGGTGGGTTTTATAGCCAAAACCTAATCAGTACCGTCAATCAAAATGACGTTGTGAACTTGTTCGTCGGTTTCTTGACTGGTCCAGAAGAGGATATTTTTGAGCCAGGTAGCACAACGGAAACGACTGACCACAATTTGCAAACTGCCATTCATGGTATTTTTGGTGTTGAAGTAGATTTGACAGATAACTTAGAATTGAATGTCGAGCCTTACTTTAAGGATTTTACCCAATTAATTGAACTGAATCGAAATCGCCTAACTTCTACCGACCCACAATATATAAAGGAAACAGGCTTGGCCTATGGTATTGATGTGAGCTTACGTTACGAGACCAAAAATCTTTATTTATGGGGAACTTACTCCCTGGGCTATGTGAATCGGGATGATGGAATTCAGGAGTTTCCAACTGTTTTTGACCGTCGCCACAATGTGAATATGCTCGCAAGTTACAATTGGGGGCCCAAAGATAACGGCTGGGAAGCGGGTATTCGCTGGAACTTAGGTAGTGGTTTTCCATTTACCAAAACGGCTGGTTTCTATGAAGATATTCCGTTGTCAGATGGTATCACTACTGATTATTTGAGTGAAAATGGCGAATTGGATGTGATTTTTGATGAAGATAGAAATAATGGACGTTTGCCTTACTATCACCGTTTGGATATTTCATTGAAAAAACATTTTAAAATTTCAAAATATACGCGGGTAGAAGCAGTTGCCAGTATCACAAATCTTTACGATAGAAAAAATATATTCTTCTTCGACCGAGTGCGGTACGAACGTGTGAATCAATTGCCGATTTTACCGAGTTTGGGCGTTACATTGTTCTTTTA
>CAYUNA010000799.1:0-2482 GCA_964445895.1 uncultured Saprospiraceae bacterium
TGCCACAGGCAACGCGCATTGTTTTATTTGGAGGTCGAAAATTTGCAATTTTCTCCCTCCTGAAAAACCAAAGAAACTTTTGTTACGCTGTACAAAGTCAACGACTGCAAAGTTATTTATTTTTCAAAAATAAATTAAGTAATCCATTAATTTATTATTTAAAATTTCATAAAAAAGACCAATCGGTATATTTTTTAATCAAAAAGACTTATTTAATTTGGAAATATTAAACATTGCGACTATTTTTGGGCTAATTTCAAATTAAGCATCAACTTAATTAACTAAAAATTGTATAGCTTATATGGATACACTTAATTTAATCAGAAAAGAAAATTACGCTATCGTTGAACTCAATCGCGGTAAGGTCAATGCCATCAATCATGAGTTGATGCAAGAATTAGGACAAACTTTTCGGGAATTGGATAAAGACGAATCGGTCAAAGGCGTAATTCTCACAGGGCGACCACATTGCTTCAGTGCGGGCTTAGACGTCGGCGCACTAATCGGCGGAGGGATAGAGGGGGCACGAGTATTTTGGGATGCTTATCTAAATGGTCTTAAAGCTTTGATTGAATTTCGAAAACCCTTTGTCTGTGCCATCACGGGTTATGCCCCTGCAGGCGCGACGATTTTGGCACTTTGCGCTGACTATCGCATCATGGGCAAGGGGCCCAAACACGTCATGGGAATGAATGAATTTAATCAATCTATGCAAATTCCAGCAATGATGGGACAGGTTTATGCCTATCATTTGGGTGAAGTAAAAGCCTGGGAATACGTGCAGGGGGCAACGTTGTTCAATAGTGACGAATGTTTGAAAATTGGTTTGGTTAATGAATCCGTAGAAGTCGAAGAAGTAATGGAACGAGCGGAAAAACGGATGGCTCGTTATCTAAAAATTTATGATAAAACGTTCATCAATACTAAAGCTAATTTTAGAAAAGGCTTATTAGATATTGCGCGAAATGCAGACGTTTCTGAAATGATAAAAGTTATTGTTGCAGATATTAGTGACCCAAAAACAGTGGCGTTTATTTCTAATTTTTTAGCAAAATTAAAAAAGAAATAGGTAGTTGACTAAAATCATGGTGATTTTCAAAATCACCATGATTTAAAGAGACTTACCAATTTCGAAAATAAATAAAAATTCAACCATTTAAAATAAAATTATGGAAGCATATATCTATGATGCCATCCGAACCGTTCGCGGAAAAGGCAATAAAAAAGGCGCACTTATGGGCATCACGCCAACTGATTTGGCAGCTCAAACGCTAATCGCTTTGCGCGAAAAACATGACTTGGACACCACACAAGTCGAAGATGTGATATTAGGATGTGTTGGTCAAGTGATGGACCAAGCCGCAAATGTGGCAAAATCTGCCGCACAGCAATCTGGCTACGGCGACCAACTGTGTGGCGTGACCTTGAACCGTTTTTGTGGTTCAGGATTGGAATCTATCAATCAGGCGGCGGCGTATGTGAAGTCGGGTTTTAGAAACTTAATTGTAGCTGGTGGTGTGGAAAGTATGTCTCGTGTCAAAATGGGTTCTGATGGAGGAGGAATGTTTATGGACCCAGCAATTGCGATTCCGGGTAACATCGTTCCGCAAGGTATTTCTGCCGATTTGATTGCTACCTTAGCGGGGTTCTCTCGAAAGGATGTAGACGAATTTGCCTACGAATCTCAAATGCGAGCGACCAAAGCCGAAGCCGCAGGTTTATTTAATAAATCAAGAATCAATGTTAAAGATATTAATGGTATCAATGTATTGACGACCGATGAAAACATTCGGGCAAGTACAACCGTGGAAGCATTAGGCAACCTAAAACCATCTTTCGCCATGATGGGCGCAATGGCTGGTTTTGATAGCGTAGCCATGGACAAATACCCTCAAGTAGAAGAAATCGACCACGTTCACCACGCAGGGAACTCTTCGGCAATTGTGGACGGCGCAGCGATTGCTTTAATCGGGAACAAAGAAGCAGGAGATGCCTTGGGCTTAAAACCTCGTTTTAAATTGCGAGCAGCTGCTATTTACGGTACTGACCCGACCATTATGTTGACCGGACCAGCACCTTCCGCTAAAAAAGCCTTGAAACAAGCGGGCATGGAAGTCGGCGACATCGATTTGTTTGAATGCAACGAGGCGTTCGCGGCAGTTGCCATGCGTTTTATGAATGAAATGGGTGTCAATCACGACATCGTAAACGTCAACGGTGGCGCAATCGCAATGGGGCACCCCCTCGGCGCTACGGGCTGTATGTTGACGGGTACGTTGATGGATGAATTGGAGCGACGAGATTTGAATACGGGCTTGATTACGCTTTGTATTGGTGGGGGAATGGGGATTGCGAGTATTATTGAAAGAGTGTAGTTGCTTTTTTGAATTTTTAGAAAAACAATTGGTTTAGTTTTTCAGGGGCAAGAACCCCCGACCCCTAAAGGGCAATGCTGTTGAATTAAGCGCGGGTAGCGGATACC
>CAYUNA010000800.1:0-2480 GCA_964445895.1 uncultured Saprospiraceae bacterium
ACAAGAAAAAATTACGGCGCATTCTGGCTCAACTTATTAAATTCATTTCACTTAGGGTTTTGATAAGCAAGTTAAGCATTTTTTTAGTAAATCCGATTGAGCGGCAGACGAAAATGGGAATATTTTGGACGAATAGAAACTTTCCACGCCCTTTTTTTTAATATTAAAATATTACACTATATTAGCCTTCCCTTTTCATAAAGTTTAATAATCTTAATTCTTCATTATCCAAAAACTATGCAAACCAACTACCCACTCCTTCGTGGAGGACAAACAATAGACGTTCAAAAAGAAGAAAATTGGTTTACTGCCGTTTTGCCGAAGTCCTATGTAGCGGAAGAAATCTACCGTTTGGATCCTGTTTTGGAAATGAAAAATGTGTTTCAAAATGTTTATAAAGTCAAGGCTTATGGTCGCGACGGAGAGGATTTAATGCAAAAAATACGGACAACGTATTCCGCAGAAAGCATTGTCCATCATGCCTACAATCCCGTTGGTGATGAGCTCACCCGATACTATTTGACGGATAAAATTGTGGTTACTTTTCTACCGCAAACAAGCATTATAAAGATTGAAAAAATCATGCAGATGCATGGCTTAGAATACGTCCGAGGATATGCTCAGATGCCCGATACCCACCTTTTTGTGGTTACGAAATCAGCCAATAAAAACCCGCTCAAAGTCGCCAACGATTTAATGGAGCAAAAAGCAATATTGCTTGCTGAACCTAATTTAATTAATCGCTTTCAATCATTTTATGAACCAACTGACAATCTTTTTGATCGCCAATGGCATTTGAAAAGTGAAAAAGGTATCGAAATAGCTGCCAATGCCAGTGTCGAAGCCCACCTTGCGTGGGATATCACCAAAGGCGACCGAAATATTATAGTTGCGGTGTTGGACGATGGGTTTGATTTAACGCATCCGGATTTTCAGGGCGAAGGGAAAATCGTATTTGCTAAAGATTTTGTAGATGGCGATACTTTACCGTTTCCGCAGTATAGTCACGGCAATTTTCATGGAACGCCCGTTGCTGGCGTGGCAATTGGAGAAGAAAATGGACAGGGTATCGTCGGTGTAGCGCCAGATTGCGCGTTCATGCCCGTGCGATTTGATTTGCGAGCAGATGATAATTTACTGTGGGAAATGTTTAATTATGTAGGTAAAAACGCGCATGTCATTTCCAACAGTTGGGGCCCCGTGCCTGTTTATGCGCCACTTTCAACTTTGATGTCTCAAAAAATCACACAATTGGCGGAAAACGGAGGGCCGGACGGTCGTGGTTGTGTTGTCCTTTTTGCGGCTGGTAATTTTAATGCCCCAATTTATAAGTCAGGAAAAGCCAATTTTGAATGGCTACATCCTTCTCGTGGCATTGTAAAAACAAAAGGTAGTATTTTAAATGGACATGCAGCACATCCTGATGTTTTAACGATAGCCGCATCCACCAGTCAGAACCAAAAAGCAGTGTATAGCGGATGGGGAAAAGAAGTAGATTTTTGCGCACCCAGCGATAATTTTCATCCTCTGTATCCACAAGAACGTGTGCCAGGCCGGAAGATTTGGACAGCCGACAATCATGAATATGGTGATAGTTACTCTGCTAATAGTCGCTATACAGGCAAATTTGGGGGGACTTCATCTTCTACGCCCCTGGCAGCAGGAATCGCGGCATTGATTTGGTCAGTTAATCCAAAATTGAGCGCAAAGGAAGTCACGGCTATTTTGAAAAAAAGTACGGATAAAATTGAGGATTCCAGTAAAGACATTATTTTAAAGCACAACAAAGGATATTACAACAGCCGTGGTCATTCTGAATGGTTTGGTTATGGAAAGTTGAATGCTTACAAGGCTGTTTTGGAAGCTAAAAAAACATTGCCTAAAGTAACAGGTAATACTATAGAAACGCCGAAAAAGTCAATAAAAGAAGGCGTTTATATTGTCTCTGCCATGGTTAATCCATTTGGAACGGACGAAGGAAGGGAGACGATTTCGATTCTAAATGCGCGACCAGAAGCCATTGATTTAAAAAATTGGTCATTAGTGGATGGTTGGGGGAGAGTCGATAAATTGTCGACGAAAATCTTACAAAATGGTGAATTTTATACGCTTGATGTTGGTAAAATAAAGCTGCCTAATCAAGGTGGAAAAATTCGTCTATTGAATGACGAATGGGAGGAGGTCGATGCTGTCGAATATACCTGGAGTCAGGGAAGTCGATATGGTTGGCAGATAAAGTTTTAGGAACATAGGGTAAGTTTCCTTGTGTTTTTCCAAAGGGATTCTAAGGGAGCAAAACGGTTTGCAAAAATTATTTTTTATCCTCAAGAACCCCACCCGCGTTGCCGCAGGTAACGCGCATTGTTTTTATTGGAGGTCGAAAATTTGCAATTTTCTCCCTCCTTAAAAACCAAAGAAACTTTCGTTACACAGTATTTACTTTTAGAAGCTAATATTTTTATGTTTGCTTTTTTGAAATA
>CAYUNA010000801.1:0-2480 GCA_964445895.1 uncultured Saprospiraceae bacterium
GATTTTCAGCCTGTCCCGCATTTCTATCGGGAACGCTCTTTTGGTTCTTTTGGAGGGCATACCCTTTTGCTCGCGCAAGCAAACGCAGAAAAGAACAAGTAAAAATAGAAAGTTAAGCTTGCAATTTTTTATGAGAAAACCCTTTATCGTACTAATTGATGCGCTTAAAGTATCAATACTTTTGATATTTTCAACCCTCACAAATATCTAAAAACAACTCTTTAGAAATATGCCTATTTAGTTCATCTACCAAACATTGAATAGTCGTACAAGGATTACGTTCAGAAGGTTTTTTATCTGTCTGTGTTGTCAGTAATCTTTTAGCACGGCGCATAGCTTGTTCCTGACTTACACGCTCATCATTTTCTAATCGACGATAAATACTCTTACAAAAAACAAGATTTTTACCTGCCTTTTCATAATTCAGTCCCCACAATTCACTTAATTTTTGATAATATTCGTGTCTCGTCCATTGATTATCAAAATACATATAATGCAGTAAAAACCAAAGCTCAAAAGCATCGTTGGCATAAGCAACTTTTATATCATTTGCTTGAGCGAGCGCAATTGCATTATCAAAGTCTGCTTTTAATCGTACTACATTATCTCGCTGAATGTCCATGTCAAAAACGACCCAAATTTCTTTATCAGCGTCTTCGTTTTTCTTTATTTCAATAACTTGCTTGACTAATTTCATCCTCGAACTACCCGTCCCGTAAGACTCAACAGTCGCAGTCACTACGGGAAAAGATTTAAAGTATTCAGGTTCGGTATTTTGACCTTCGCAAATAATTAAAAAGGCTTTCCCTTTATCTCTAATCTCAACTTTGTACGGCTGCGTCTTTACTTTTCTCTTATTCCAAGCCTTATTTTGGTCGCCTTTCTTGATTGGTTTATTCGACATTTCCGGGCTTTTGAAGATTATAGAAAAGATTATCCATTTCATTTAAAAATGGAACAGCATCATATTTTCCTTCTAAATAATCCTTTTCAAAAGACGCATTATTTCTAATACCCTTAAATTCAATCAAAGAGTACAGTTGTGAAACGCCGTATTTGTCTTTTTTTACAAAACTGATTTGGTCACGTCGCAGCAGTTTTGCATCCATGAGATTAGTATCGTGAGAAATCGCTATTAACTGCGCATTGTGGGGATTGGTAGTTTTTGAGTTAAATAATTGTATAATTTTTTGAGTTAAACGCGGATGCAATCGTGCATCAAACTCATCTATCACCAATACTTTCCCGTTCTCCAATGCCGAAAAAACGAAAGGAGCTAAAGAAAATAGTTTTTTCGTACCAGCCGACTCGTCCGCCGCCAGATTAAACTTCGTATCCTCAATGTGTTTCCCATTCTCATCAAAAACCTTCTTTGAAACTTCCACAAAACCGAATTTTTTCCCTTCCGTCAACTGCTTCAGTTGCTTTTGTATCTCTTCTGGAAATTCACTTGGATTAATATCTACTTTTTCCATTCCTATTATACCAATGTCGGCTGCTGACATCAGTTCGTTCAATTTCTTTTTAAAAGCAATATCATCCAAATTATTAAGCGCGACGTTCATCATTTGATTATCTTCTAAACCAGACAAAACGCTAATTTTATCTGCAAAATAATCCGTTAAAGCCTTCGATAAAGTTTGATTTGATGCACTCGCTACTGTCAAAAATAGAGAAGTGTCGCTGTAAATAGGCTGTTGTCCTTTCGGAATATTAACGAGTTGTTTTGCCTCACTAAATTTATTTTCATTAAACTTCACCTCGTTTCCTTCCCGCGTAAAATAATAAACCTCACGCGCCTCTGGAGTGCCAAAAAGCCATTCTGATTTTATTTTCCCATCCAACAATTCCATACCATAACGAAACGGAATGTTGTCGTGGATAAAACTGATTTGGAAGAATATGGGCAAGTCCTTATTCTCTCGACTGAGGAGAAAAGGTTCCGTTATATTCTTGATAATCTCATCATCTTTAAAGGAAAATTGGATAATGCGTAGCATGGCAACTAAGGCTCGCGTTATGTTCGTTTTTCCGCTGGCGTTTGCGCCATAGATTACCTTGCTTTTTAGTAAATCGTATTTTTCTGTGTGGAAGATATTTTCTTCGTCTACCGCAGGATATTTCGATTTTATTTTTGATGCTTGGAGGTGTAGGGTGTTTATTTCTTTGAAGGAGCGGTAGTTTTGAAAAGTGAATTCTATTATCATAATATCTTTATTTGCAACAAATTTACAAATAAAATAATTAAAATGACAAAATGTCGATAATTAATACACTGTAAACTAAATTTCTTTGATTTTTCCGCGAGCTTCTTTTCCGCGATAGCGACGTTAAAAAAATGAACCATAGCTACGGCTATGCTTAATTTTTTTGCCTTGCTCTCACAAAAAATAAGCGACGCAAAATTTCAAATAACTTAATTTACATTTGTAACCACCCAACAATAAAAGAAGAGGGAATTGAAAAAAGTTCTTTGAAAA